>CACZTF010000059.1 GCA_902784025.1 uncultured Lachnospiraceae bacterium | reverse complement strand
TTTGTATATCCGTTATTGTACAGGAAGCTGTCTGTTACGATAAATGCTCTCTTCTTTCCCATTACGTTCTTCAATTCATCGAGTGCAACAGGAAGGCATCCCTTCTTGATATATACCTTCTCAGGTGTTCTGAACCACAACATATTTTCCCTTCTTTCGGCTACTGTTTTTATATTTATAAGGTGCTTTACTCCAACATTTTCAGATACACTGTTTCCGCCCCATGAACCACATCCGAGCGTAAGCGAAGGGGCAAGCTTGAAGTTGTAAAGATCACCGATGCCGCCCTGGGAAGAAGGTGTATTTATCAGAATACGGCAGGTCTTCATACGTGCTTCAAACTCATCGAGTTTCTCCTGTCCGGTCGCGGTGTTGATATATATGGAGGATGTGTGACCGTATCCGCCGTCTGCTATCAGATGTTCTGCCTTGTCAAACGCGTCTTCTATATCCTTTGCTTTATACATCGCAAGTACGGGTGAAAGCTTTTCATGAGCAAATTCTTCTGAAATATCTACACTTTCAACCTCACCTATAAGTACTTTAGATCCCACAGGGATCTTCACTCCGGCTATCTCTGCTATCTTGTAAGCCGGCTGACCTACTATCTTGGCGTTGAGGGCACCGTTTATCAGTATGGCTTTTCTTACTTTTTCTATCTCGTCACGCTTTAAGAAATAACATCCTCTGCGTGCAAATTCTTCGCGTACCGCATCATATACGTTTTTATGGACGATAACGGACTGTTCCGAAGCACAGATCATTCCGTTGTCAAATGTTTTTGAGTGAATTATGGAATTTACTGCAAGTATGATATCTGCCGATTCATCAATGATCGCGGGTGTATTTCCGGCGCCTACTCCGAGTGCGGGCTTGCCGCTGGAATATGCGGCTTTTACCATTCCGGGACCGCCTGTGGCCAAGATTATATCCGCCTCCTTCATTACAAGGTTTGTCATATCGAGACTCGGAACATCGATCCATTCTATGATACCCTCGGGAGCTCCTGCTTTTACAGCTGCGTCAAGTACTGTTTTGGCAGCTGCTATAGTAGACTTTTTAGCTCTGGGATGGGGAGAAATGATGATGGCGTTTCTGGTCTTAAGAGCTATAAGTGTTTTGAATATAGCTGTTGATGTTGGATTTGTCGTAGGGATAACTGCCGCGATCACGCCGATAGGCTCAGCTATCTTTTTGGTTCCGAATGCCTTGTCTTCTTCGATTACTCCGCAGGTTTTAACATCCTTGTATGCGTTGTAGATATATTCAGCCGCATAATTATTCTTGATCACCTTATCTTCTACCACGCCCATGCCGGTTTCCTCTACCGCCATTTTTGCGAGAGGGATACGTGACATATTGGCTGCTATGGCCGCTGCCTTGAAGATCTCGTCCACCTGCTCCTGGGTATATTCAGCAAATTTTTTTTGTGCTGCTTTTACCCTTACCAGGGTCTCTTCCAATGTCTCAACACTGTCTACTACTTTTCTTTCCATGATTAGTCCTCCGTTTCGTTTATTGATCTATTTTGTAGTTTTAAATGTGCCAGCGATAATGCCAGATTTTCATATTGTATTACCACATCTGCAGGTTTATACAGTCCGCCCGGCGCAAAACACCATATAAGCTTTATTCCGCATTCGCATAACAGGTTCAGTACACTCTGTGCTGATTCCGGTGGTGTGGTGATGATACCGATCTTTACATCATTTTCAGCACAGAACTCGTTTATGCATCCTATAGGAAGAATTCTTTTGCCTGATGGCAGGTTCACGGAATGCTCGATATTTTTTTCGAATGCGGCAAGTATCTTTGTTCCATATGTTTCAAAACCGCCGTATTCTAATAGCGCCCTTCCCATTTTTCCTGCACCCACGATAACGGCACCGCCGTTTTCCACTGTCATAAAATCTTTAAGGCTGCTTTCCAGTACTTTTCTGTTATATCCTATCTTCGGCCTTCCGTTTTTACATATGACCGCCAGATCCTTACGAACCTGTACTTCTCCAAGTCCCAGATCTCTGGAGATTTTGGCTGCGGAAACTGTTTCGACCTCCTGCGGCATGGACTCTATATAACTTATGTAAAGTGGAATCCTGCCCAAAGCTGACTTTGATATCTCTCTTTTGTTCACATCAGCACCTCGCGTTCGTATCAGTACCTCTTGTTTTATCAGTAACTTTTGTTTGTATCAGTATCTCGCTGTCTTCACTAATATATTTAACACAGTAATATTTCTTTGTGAATTGCATAAAACGCAATTAGGTATTGCATTTATCGAAACACCTTTTATCGATATAGGTTTTATCGAATATGTTTGTAGAATATATTTTTTCGTATATGCTTAATCAGATTTTTATTGTATATACTTTTGGAGAACAAAAATTATCAGAAAAGTTGGGTAGAGTACGACGGTTTTTATTCTTGAAATATCTTCATGTGTAGTTTATAATGTAACAAAATGAATGGGATGCATGGCAAAATTTTCCCTAAGGAAATGCTGAATACTTTTGGTTGCATTGACCAGCTGATTTTTGAGGATGATCATCATGAATATTTTACATATGAAGTATGCATTGGAGATATCAAAGACAAATTCTATCAATAAGGCTGCGGAGGAGCTGTTTGTTGGCGCTCCCGCATTGAGTCGCGCCATAAAAGAACTTGAAACAGGTCTCGGAGTCACACTTTTTGACAGAAGCGCAAAAGGAATGTTCCTCACTCCGGAAGGGGAACTGTTTATAAACTACGCTCAAAAGATACTGAAACAGATAGATGATATCGAGAATATTTTTAGGGACGGTTCCCCGCAAAAGGTTCAGTTTTCCATATCCGTACCCAGGGCAAGTTATATTGCCGATGCGTTTGCGGAATTTTCTAAAAAGGTAAAGCCCGGTCAGAAAGCTGAACTTTTTTACAAAGAAACCAATGCTTACCGTGTGATAAATAATATAATAAAAGAGGATTACAAACTCGGGATCCTGCGCTACAGCGAGCGTTATGATGAATATTACAAAGCTATGATGTTTGAGAAAGGACTGATCGGCGAATTGATAGCCGAGTTCACCTATGTTCTGATCATGAGTAAGGATTCTCCTCTGAAAGACCTTAAAACCATTACATTTGAAGATATAAATAATTATACGGAAATAGCTCATGCGGATCCTTATGTTCCATCTCTCCCGCTATCCGAAGTAAAAAAAGAAGAACTTCCTGAGCATGAGGGTAACAGGATTTTTGTATTTGAGAGAGGAAGCCAGTTTGAACTGCTGTCCAGGGATCCGAATACATATATGTGGGTTTCTCCCGTACCGCAGTTACTGCTTGACAGATACGGACTGATAGAGAGAAAATGTGTGGATAATAAACGTATATATAAAGATATTCTAATACATCGCAGGAATTATAAACTGACTCCCCTCGACAATATGTTCATAGAAGAACTCGTAAGATCGAAACGTGAGACCCTAAGATAATACCTTATTTATTGCGATGCAAAAACAAATTATGGTAATACCTTAAAGCTAATAACAATGTTAAATGATCATTTTACGTTTTCCGATCGTTCTTCATTTAAACGTGCTGTTTTTTCTATCTCTTCGTCATAACCTGTAAGAGCGGCAAACGGTGAGAACTGTGCTGCTCTTGCCTCCATCGACATTTTTTTCCTGGTTTTGGACTCATGGTGCGGAAGATTTATGATATCTATATAATCGTCATGAGCCTGTATGTTTTTATCACGCATTTCGTTCCGCCTCCCGTTCAGGCTTTATGTCCTCCCACCTGTCCGTTTCTCTCGCGTGTGGTAGCCCCTTCCTCAAAATTCATGCCTTTGAGCATGGCGCATTTTCCGTAGTGCTCCTTTACTATCCTTTCATGCTCATTGTTCTGCACTTGTCCCGGATAGACCTTTCAAGCTCCCTGGACGCAATGCTCAAAGCATATTCGTT
>CACZTF010000058.1 GCA_902784025.1 uncultured Lachnospiraceae bacterium | reverse complement strand
ATCATTACCCGTTATAATACATATATCTGCTCCTTTTTTTTCCATTTTTTTTCTTAAAAGATCAATCCTTGACTTTACAACTATACTATTTGTCATTTTTATATATCCTTTTTTAAGTTTGGGAAAATAGTTATACATCACCATATCATAAATAATACAATATAATCAAAAAAACGGGAACCGGAAAAGATCTCCGTCCCGTTTTCAAAAAATAAATATTATAATTTTAATATCACTTTTTGATTATGTATGCATCCCTTTTATAACCATCCTGTGACATCCATTCATTATCCTTGTACTTATGTCTTTCCAGTTCATCTACCTCTGTAAGCTCAACTACTTCTATATCATATCCTTCACGTTTAATAAAATCCCAAGGTCTTTTTGATCCGCTATAAAGCGGAAGATTATCATTTATCTCTTGAGAATAACCTTTACCATGATCATCTTCCTCTTTCTGTTCTTTAGACTTTCTTTCTTCTGCCGCTTTTTTTCCAATGCTCCAATCTCCATCGATGACTATAACACTGCCTCCCGGTTTTGTGACTCTGATCCATTCATCTACAGCCTCATATGGATGGGGTAACGTCCACAAGAGATGTCTGTTTATCACCAGATCGTATTCGTCATCTTCCTCATTGGTGTTTTCAGCATCACATATTTCAAAGGTTACCCTGTCGTTAAAACCATTCTCCTTTACCTTTTTTTTGGCATCAGCCTGCATTCCTTCAGAAAGATCTATACCTTTTACAGTATAACCCATTTCAGCCAGCAACAATGTAAGAAATCCTGTACCGCATCCCACATCAAGAACCTTTTTTGTTCCGTCAGGTATGATCTCGTTTAAGAATTTCATCCAGGCTTCTTTCTCATCATCTCCCAACATACCATGACCGGGACAAGTATCATATTCCTTGCTGCTTTCATCCCAATACTCTGCTATCTCTTTCTTAAATTTTGCATCTTCCATAATGAAAACCTCCTATTTAGTCTTTGATCCTAATACTATAAACAATATAAAGATTCATAAACCCCCGGAGGGGGTTTTTAAATTTTTTTTCATCGAGTATTTTTTAAACCCTGACTAAGGTATATAATAGATAATAATAAAATATACATGATGTAAGCAACTGCAGATCATTATAGATTTTAAAATACAGTTTTATCAATTAGTATAAATAAAGGAAAAAAAATGAGAATATTATATGCAGAAGATGAGATTTCTCTTTCACGTGCTGTTTGTGCAGTTTTAAAGAAAAACAATTACGAAGTAGATCCGGTATATAACGGAAAGGATGCTCTTGACTATCTGAGTGTCGGAGAATATGACGGTACCATACTTGATATCATGATGCCTGAAATGGACGGTATAACTGTTTTAAAAGAACTACGCGCAATGGGTAACACTACCCCTGTCATCATGCTCACGGCCAAAACAGAAACAGATGACAAAGTATACGGTCTTGATTCCGGCGCAAATGATTATCTTGCAAAACCATTCGAGATGAAAGAGCTTCTTGCACGCATTCGTGCATTGTTGCGAACCAATTCAATACAGACATCATCAAAACTGAAATATGGTAATACAGAACTGGATCAAAAAACTTTTGAGTTGTCGTCACCCTCCGGATGCCATAAACTTTCAAACAAGGAATACCAAATGATGGAAATGATGATATCTTCTCCCCGGCAGATTTTTTCCGCAGATTACTTTTTGGAAAAAATATGGGGATATGAATCTGATGCCGACGTTAATGTCGTATGGGTTTATATTTCGAATTTAAGAAAAAAACTATCTTCCATAGAGTCGGATATAATGATAAAAGTTACCAGAAACGTTGGGTATTCTTTGGAAAAGGAATAATAACATGATAAAAAAACTCAGGATAAAAATGATCTTAATTTCCATGATCTCTATTTTTATCGTTTTAGGAACTATAGTTACAGCTGTAAGTATTTATAATTATAATAAAATAATAGATAATTCGGATAATATTTTAAACATTTTGTTAGATAATAACGGTAATTTCCCGGATGATATGAATTTTAAACCACCAAACAACGATAATCCTCCTGATGAAAAAAAACTATCTCCTGATGATTTCAAGAAAAAAAACGGTTTTTCGCCCGAAACGCCTTTTGAATCCAGATACTTTAGCATACTCATGGATTCGAACGGCAATTTCAGCTCCTATGAATC
The DNA here is from genome assembly GCA_902784025.1 of uncultured Lachnospiraceae bacterium. Lineage (GTDB taxonomy): Bacteria > Bacillota > Clostridia > Lachnospirales > Lachnospiraceae > UBA4285. The sequence continues at coordinate 5,073 of CACZTF010000058.1, read as the reverse complement.
CATGCAGATAGCTGCCGTTGATGATGAAGGCGCAAAAACAATGGCTTTAGAGGTTTATAATTATGTCAATAAAAGTGGTTTCTATGGTAATTACAGATACATAAAAGGTGAAACACAAAACGGAACGCGTATTATTTTTCTTGATTGTATACGGAGTATAGATAATTTCAAGAATACATTGACCACAAGTATTCTTATTTCGATCCTTGGACTTGCATCTGTTTTTGTTCTTCTTATGATACTATCAAAAAGAATGATAAAACCTATTTCCGAAAGCTATGAAAAACAAAAAGAATTTATTACCAATGCAGGTCATGAAATAAAGACGCCCCTTAGTATCATTATTGCTGATTCTGAAGTTATGGAAATAGAATCAGGACAAAGTGAATGGATCGATGATATAAAAATACAGACCAAAAGACTGACTGACCTTACTAATGATCTTATTTATCTTGCCCGCATGGAGGAAGCCACAGATAATACCAAAATGCTGGATTTCAGTCTTTCTGATATGGTCTCTGAAGCAGTTTCATCATTTACTGCTCCTGCTAAGACTGATTCAAAAAGTTTTTCATATGAGATAGAGCCGGATATTACCTTAAAGGGAAATGAAAAAGACATATATAAGCTTTTGACTATCTTACTTGATAACGCTGTTAAATACTCACCTAAAGGCGGATATATACACACAGAACTTAAAAAGAATAAAAACCGTATTTTATATACGGTTACAAATACGACAAAAGATGAAATAGATGAGTCCTCACTTTCTCAGTTTTTTGACAGATTTTACCGGGCTGATAAATCGCGAAATTCCTCAAAAATGAGTTATGGTATCGGTCTTTCGGTTGCACGTGCTATAGTCGAAAAACATAAAGGAAAGATACGGGCATATGCTAAAGATCCCTATTGTATAGTGATAGAGGCATCTTTACCATCCTGATATGCTTATCTAAGATCTATACCTTGATTTTTAATGATCATGCTAAAAAAATCAGGCCTTGTATTAATACATCAATTCTGATAATTTAAACAATAGTTTTAAACAAGGGGAGTTTATCATGGCTTTTGATGGTCTTACGATATCAGCATTAAAAAACGAGTTAAATGAAAAAATTACAGGCGGCCGGGTTTATAAGATAGCCCAGCCAGAGCCGGATACGCTTTTGATGACCATTAAGAATAACAGCGATACCCTGCGTCTCCTTATATCGGCAAATGCTTCATTTCCCCTCATATATCTGACGGATGAAAACAGACCAAGTCCCAAGACTGCCCCTGCTTTTTGCATGCTTCTTCGCAAACACCTTCAGAACGGACGTATCACAGATGTGAGCCAGCCGGGTCTGGAACGTATCATAGAGATCAGCGTGGAGCATATGGATGAGATGGGTGACATGCGCTGCCACCGTCTTATCGCTGAGTTTATGGGAAAGCATTCGAATATAATCCTTTGTGATGAAGCAAATGTAATAACTGATTCCATCAAGCGTATACCTGCTTCGGTCAGCTCAGTACGTGAGGTTCTGCCCGGACGTGATTATTTTGTGCCTGACCCGGGAGAAAAGCTTAATCCGTTTGAAGTAAACGAAGAATCTTTTTATCAAAAGGTTTTTCGCTGCCCCACTACTATAAAAAAAGCCATTTACACAAATATCACGGGCTTCAGCCCCTTAAGCTCACTTGAGATATGCGAACGGGCATATATGGATCCGGACAGACCCGCAACATCCCTTACTTTAGAGGAACGTAAGGGTCTGTATAAAGCTTTTTCAGATATAGTTTCCTCGCTTAGATCAAACAACTTTGAATATGGTATATACACCGACTTTTCGAAAACTGAGTTTTCGGTTATCTGCTTAAAAAACCACATTTGCAGGGAATGTTTCGAAACCCCCTCTGAAATGCTTATCGCATTTTACGCAGAAAAGGAAAAGGATAACCGCATCCGCCAGAAATCTGCGGACCTTCGTAAGCTGGTCTCTGTTTTTCTTGAGCGGGCATATAAAAAAGCTGCTATCCAGGAGCAGGACATTACAAAAACCCTTGACCGGGATAAATATAAAAAATACGGGGAGTTGCTCCAGGCCTACGGCTATGGCGTAACACCCGGTCAGGAAAACATAACCGTTCCGGATCATTATGAAAATAACAAGGATATCACCATCCCATTAAAGCCTGAACTTACCCCCCAGGAAAATGCAAACGCCTATTTTAAACGCTACAACAAGCTGAAGCGCACATTTGATGCAGCAAACGAACAACTTGAGGAAACAAATGCAGAGATAGCCCAACTGGAGGGTCTTTCATACAGTCTGGAAATTGCTGAAAATGAAGATGAGCTCGCCAGGATAAAGCAGGAACTTTCCGAAGCAGGACTTATCCACTCTAAGGTAAATGCAGATAAAAAACAAAAGGCACTACCACCCCTTAAGTTTTTATCATCCGACGGTTTTGAGATACTTGTAGGCAAGAACAATTACCAGAACGACGAGATCACATTTAAGATGTCAGAACCAACTGACTGGTGGTTTCATGCTAAAGACATAGCCGGCTCCCATGTCCTCATGAAGACCGGTGGGATGAAAACAGAAGACATCCCTGACAGGGCATTTGAAGAAGCAGCCTCTCTGGCCGCAAAGTATTCGAAGGGCTCCCGGGGTGATAAGGTGGAGATCGATTATGTACAGAAAAAGGAAGTAAAAAAGCCCGGTGGAGCAAAACCGGGCCTTGTGGTGTATTATACTAATTATTCCATGATGGCAGGGACTGACATCAGTTCACTTCGTCCTCTCATACCTTGATCCTTACAAACTTCTTCTTTCCGCTCTGATAGATAAACTCATCCTTGAAATCGTCACGTGTATACTTCTTATGTATATCCGTGACTTTTTCTTTGTTTACGGAAACTCCTCCCTGTTCTATAGTCCTTCTTGCGTCAGATCCTGACTTGTAGAGACCTGTTGCCACACCTACTGACACCAGCTCTATCTCATCGTCAGTGAAGTCTTCATCCTTCAGGGTTACCTCGGGCATGTTTTCTGAGGCGCCTCCGGAGAAGACATTTTTTGCTGCTTCAAGAGCCTTTAAAGCTTTCTCTTCGCCGTGTACCTGCTTTGTGACTTCAAATGCAAGTATCTCTTTTGCCTTGTTCAGCTCTGCCCCTTCCCACTTCTCCATTTTGGCGATCTCATCAAGAGGAAGAAATGTGATCATCTTAAGGCACTTGATCACATCTGCATCGTCTACATTTCTCCAATACTGGAAAAAATCGTAAACCGGTGTTTTTTCCTCGTCGAGCCAAAGGGCACCGGACACGGTCTTACCCATCTTTACTCCCTCTGAATTGGTAAGCAGAGGGATGGTCATGGCTGAGGCGTCCTTGCCAAGCTTCTTTCTGATAAGCTCTGTTCCCGCAAGCATATTGCTCCACTGGTCGTCACCGCCGAATTCCAGATTGCAGCCATATTTCTTATAAAGGATATAAAAATCATAGGCCTGCATGATCATATAGTTAAACTCCAAAAAGCTTAACCCCTTTTCAAGCCTCTGCTTATAGCACTCTGCTCTCAGCATTATATTTACATTAAAATGAGGACCGATCTCACGGAGCATTTCAATATAGTTAAGGTTCATGAGCCAGTCGGCATTATTTACCAGTATGGCTTTATCTCCGGAAAAGTCAATAAACCTTGAGACCTGTTTTTTAATGCATTCCACATTATGCTCTATGGTCTCTTTAGTGAGCATCTTCCTCATATCAGTCTTGCCCGAAGGATCGCCTATCATGGCCGTTCCGCCCCCCATCAGACATACAGGCTTATTACCCGCCATCTGGAGGCGCTTCATAAGACACAGGGTCATAAAATGTCCTATGTGCAGACTGTCGGCAGTGGGGTCTATCCCTATATAAAAGCAGGCCTTTCCGGTATTGATCAGTTCTTTTATGAGCTCCTCATCCGTAACCTGTGCAATCAGACCTCGCGCTTGCAATTCCTCATATGTATTCGTACTCATTGTAGTTAGTCTCCTATTATTATAAAAACCCTGTATATGTATTTTTATTATGCATAATAAATAGTTTTTAAACTATCACATTACCTGACAAGTTTGCCTTCAGGATTTCGATAAACATGTCTGTGATTATGCAAATGTTTGCTGCAATATTCAAATGCTCCTTCGCAAGAGGTACAGAACCTGAATTCTTCATTAGGATCATCAACATCCGTTATGCCGCAAATAGCACATCGGTGTCTCGGTGCAGCCGTATTTCCCTGCGCTCCGGCAGTACCATAGACACCGGACCCGGCATTCTCACCGGAAGCTCCTGCCCTCTTTTTCTTATCCTTTTTCTTCTTATCCTGACCCATATCTGACCGGAAATTTTTCTGGGTATAACTATATCTTTTACCCGGACGGTAGACAAGAAAATATATCACGAAATTAAGCATGGCTATAGCCGCAGCTGTAGCATTTGTCGGGCTTGGCCTGATCCCCATATTTGCCAAAATATTTGAGAACTGATACGGAAATGTAACGCCCAGCGAAAGATATCCCAAAAATATTGTCATACCTATATATACAGCATCAATGATAGCGAGCCAACTGGTCTTAAAAGGTATGATGAAGAATAACAGAATGGTGTTATTCGGAGCTTCTATGGCATAAGCCATAAACAGGGACATATTCAGATAGTACACCGACATCATAAGATTCACGCCGAATATCAGGTAAATAACGATGGCGGCGATAACGTGCATGAACATCCCGGCAAAAAAATAAACATTAAACTTAAAAGCTCCCCATTGTTTTTCAAGAATACTGCCTATCATGAAATAAAAGTACAGTGTGATCAGCAGGAACAACGGCATTGCATTAGTCGGCGGTTGTACGATAAATGTCACGATACGCCAGATCTGTCCATGAAGTATTGCCTCTGCGTTCAAAGAAAGTGCAGACAGCACGTCAGATGCTCCCACATAATAAAGAATATATCCCACAATATAAGCTATGACTATGAAGATCATAAGCCGTGGTATTGCGAAACGCCCTATTTTCTTTTCCAATCGGTCT
>CACZTF010000057.1 GCA_902784025.1 uncultured Lachnospiraceae bacterium | reverse complement strand
TTGCTGTAAAGATATCCTCTTCTCATACGTGCACACAGATAGCAAGGTGATTTCTCTATATTAACAACCGTATCAAAAATATCAGTATCAAATATGGTAAGAGGAATACCTAACAGATCAGCATTTCTTTCCAACAATCTCCTGTTATGACCATTATAACCGGGATCCATGGATAAAAAAACCAGTTCAAAGGAGAATTTGTTATGCTTTTTGATCTCCTGGAAACATTTTGCCAAAAGCATGGAATCTTTCCCGCCTGAAATGCAAACGGCCACCTTGTCCCCTTCCTGTAAAAGCTCATATCTGTTCAGCGCTTTTGCAAAAGGTGAAAAGATTTTTTTATGAAATCTTTTTCTCAGGCTCAGTTCAACTTCTTTCTGCTTATCTCCGGAATCTCCGACAGCCATATGTCCTTTCTCCTTAAAAAAGAATGCTTTTACATTTTAACCAATAAGCATAGCAAATGCAATGATCTATGATCAGGGCAGGATATGGGCAGATCAATTCCCTTTCACTATTCTTAATGACCGGTCCGGTTCTTATACTAAAAAAACCCTGCCTGTCTGGACAAAGGCAGGGTGAACCATCACTCTTAAATGGCCTCCTCTTTCCGGAGACTCTTTAAAGGAGGCATCCCTTCAAGACCTTTTAAAGGAGCCCCTCCTCCCGGAGTCATGCCGGTAAATATGCTCATATCTCCGTTTACAATATCCTGTATGCTTGTATTATCAAAGCAATAACTGAGCCAATACTGCATCTCCATGTAAAACATATGCATATGGCAGGAACCTGTAGCATTTAAACTGCAATACTGATCATCCTCAACGCATCTGTTTATACGCATAGTATCTTCCATGCAATCAAAAATGTCGGTAAGGTAAATATCAGAAGGTGCCTTTGCGAGTCTGTATCCTCCCTTTGCCCCCATTTCATTTTCTGCGATTCCTGCGATCCGCAGTTTCTGCATGATTCTTTGTACAAAATCCCTGCTTACATTTATTTTCTCGCCAAGTTCTTTAGAAGTAAGAAGATCTTTTGTCTGCGCAAGGGTCAGTACACAGCGGAGTGCATAATCTGTAGTTATATTAATCTGCAAAAAAATCACCTCCCGGGACAAACCCTGAACAAATACATCATTAATAAAAAGCCGCTGACCTCAACAATAAAAGGCCGCGACTTTCTTAAAACTTAAAAATTAAACCTTTTATCATAGCTAATTAAACGATACAAAACTATCTGTATAATGACCGGATTCCATATCCACTCCGTCAATATCAGGCACATGCCAGTCAGAATTCCCATTCTCTTTAGCATATTCCTCAAGCCTTGCCCAACCCGCAGCCTTTGCTGCTTCAGCCTCTTGCTGTCTTCTGGATGTAGTAAGCTCCCCTTCTGCAGCACCACCTGCATTATAAGCAAAATCAACAGGATCAGCATCGACCTCTTCATATACCTGCTCGGTAACCGTTACAGGACTATCAACACTCACAACGCTCTCTTCTCTGACAGTTTCAGTACGTGTCTGGGGTACAACCTCTGTGTAAGACTGTACCGCATCCTGCTCTGATGACAATCCGCCTGTATCTACTGCTGCGTTTCTTTCAGAAACATCACCCGTTTCTGAAGCTGCAGCTGATCCGCCACTACTCTGTGTATCAGTTACCCGGGCATCATCAACAGATGCTTTTTTATCATCTTCATTTTTATTTTCAGAATCTGCAGCGCCCGTCTTACGGCTGTCATCACCAAAAGGATCGCCCACTACACCTGCCGCAGCGGCTGCATCTCCGGAATGCGCATCAGCCACAACTGCCTGATCATCCTCTCCGTGACCAAGTTCATAAAAAAGACCGGATTCATCCATATCTGTGGCATTCAGTCCATTACCGGTATTAACATTATAAACTATAAGCGCAGTAGCAATAGCAGCACCTGCTATAGTTCCAAACAGCGCTACACCTTTTTTCAATCTGATTCTCATATTACACCTCCTTTGCGGTCTTGCATGTGGTGAAAAGGACGTGTCAGTTCTATCGCCATATGTAAAATCAGCCAGTTCTCCTAATAAACCAAAATCTCTTTACATCATTATTATATCACTTTGTTTTATAAAGTAAACTGCTTTTGTAGGATATTTTTTAAAATATAAAAAAACAAATATTATGAAGTAATTACGTTAGTTTCTTTCTTATTTTAAGCACACATGTTTTTTTTACAAAAATATTACAAATCGTCTTAATTTTTTTAACTTAATAAAATGACGTCCGTCTCATCATTTTAAAAACCGTACCCTGATACGAGTTATCCAGGTACGGTCGGCTGTCTTTGATAATGGAGTTAAATAAAAATCATCAGGAAAATGAATCAGTTAAACACTATAAACTCATCTCCGCCTGTCTTCTTATCGTTCTCAACTCCGTCATCAAATTCAGGAGTCACAATACTTTGCTTAGCCGAATTAACACCGGCACCCGCGTTTTCCCCTAAAGCACCTTTGAAGGATTGGTTCTCTACCTCTTCAACGACTGTCTCTTCTACCGGAACTGAAACGGTCGTCACGATCTCTCGCGTATCAGGAGTACTAACGGTTACCGTCTGAATATTTTCGACTGTATCCTCAACCGGCGCTGCCTCTTCTACAACCGATGTAGCAGGTGTAGCGACAGGTTCCTGAACAGGTGCGTCCGCCTCTGTGGCGGCCTCAGTAGCCGGAGCATCAGAAGAAACATCTTCTGCGATCTTCTTCTGATCATCATTTTCGGTTGTTGCTACCGGCGCATCCTTTTTAGCATCTGTTTCATCTGCTGACATAGTAACTCCTGCCAGAACAGCAGCATTTGCATTTGCGTCAACCTCTACGGCAGAATTCTGTACTTCTTTGTTACCGTCAAGAAGATCCTTAACGGCATCTGAAAGACCGGAATGCTCTGTACCTACATGAGCAACTTCCTGGTTCTTGACCGCACCATTATCGGTGGTCATCTTAAACAGAGCTCCGCAGAGCAGCACACTGCCGGCAATGCCTGCTGCTATCAAACTCTTCTTGCCAATTCTGATTCTCATTCTACATCCTCCTAATACCAAAACAGCATACCTTATTTTTAGGTGTCACACTTAAAAACAAAGTCATGACAAACTGCAGTGAGTTACCTCACCGCATATATATTATATTATTTTTAGATATAGTTTTCAAGTTAAACTTTTCACAACATTAGATATTTATTTATCGATTATTTGTGCAATCTGCATATAATATCATACTAATATCATATAACATCCGTTTAATAAATGTGCGAATATACACTTACGTTATTTAATTATCATTTTTATTTCATTTTTGAGTATATCACTTTTATATTATTTGCTTTTTTCTTTTATGCTCATTGAAGTATAAACAGGAATTTTTACCTGTTTTAATATATAAAAAAAGAACCCATACCATTCCGGTACAAGTCCTTTCTGTAAAGGTCAGGATAATATATTACTCGATGATAGTAGCAACCGCACCTGAACCTACTGTATGTCCACCTTCACGGATAGCGAAACGGAGACCCTGCTCCATAGCTACCTTATGGATAAGCTCAACTGTCATTTCTACGTTATCTCCGGGCATGCACATCTCTGTTCCTGCAGGAAGTTCGCAAACACCGGTAACGTCTGTTGTTCTGAAGTAGAACTGAGGTCTGTAGTTGTTGAAGAAAGGTGTATGACGTCCACCCTCGTCCTTTGTAAGAAC
>CACZTF010000056.1 GCA_902784025.1 uncultured Lachnospiraceae bacterium | reverse complement strand
TCCGTCCTCTTTCTTCAGCTGTGATAAAACCTTCTGTAACCATTTTATCGTATTGTGCCTTAAAATCGTTATAATATCCTTCCACATTCAGAACTGTACAAAAGCCTTTTAACTGGTCGAGCCTTGCAAGAGACATTATCTCTGAGATCTCCTCTATTGTTCCCGGACCTCCCGGAAGTGCTATAAATACATCACCCAAAGCGATCATCTTCGCCTTTCTTTCCATGATATTTTCTACCATGATAAGCTTGTCAAGTAATGGATGCAATCCTTCTATACCCTTTAGATTCTTAGGGAAAACTCCTATAACATGGCCGCCGTTATTTAAAACATTATCTGCAACTATTCCCATTAACCCGGTATCAGAGCCCCCATAAACAAGATTATGACCTTCCTCACCTATATATTTCCCCAATTTTTCAGCAGCTTCTTTATAGGCAGGGTTCCTGCCGGGATTAGACCCCATATAAACAGTTATATTCATAATACTCTCCCTAAATATTTTCAATTTGCCAGTCTATACCTTTAATACCTTTTTGTTCTAAAAAATCATTGGTCTTAGAAAAATGTCTGCATCCGAAGAATCCTTTATATGCTGAAAGCGGACTGGGATGCGGTGCTTTTAGTATTATATGCTCCGGGTTATTTAAAAAGATATCTTTTTTCTGCGCCGGTGCTCCCCAAAGAAGAAAGACTATAGGACGTCTCTGCATATTAAGAGCAGCGATCGCTGCATCAGTAAATTGTTCCCACCCTATACCTGCATGGGAATTTGCCTCATGTGCCCGCACAGTAAGTACCGTATTAAGAAGCAATACACCTTCCCTTGCCCATTTAGTGAGACATCCGTTATTAGGTATGTAACAGCCAAGATCATCTTTCAACTCTTTATAAATATTACATAATGATGGAGGTATCTTTACACCCGGTTTTACTGAAAAAGACAGACCGTGGGCCTGTCCTGTATTGTGATAAGGATCCTGTCCTATGATCACAACCTTAACAGAACTTAATGGTGTCAGATGAAAGGCATTGAATATATCATCCGGCGGCGGAAACACGGTATGATCTGTATATTCACCTTTAACCTTCTCATAAAGTTCCTTATAATATTGTTTTGAAAATTCCCCTTTTAGTGCATTCAGCCAGTCATTATCTATCTGAGACATATCGCTCTACCCTTGTTATACGATGTATCACATGGTAACATCAATACCATTTTCTTTGAGATATTCCTTAAGCTCTTTAATTCCCACCTCTTTAAAATGAAACAGTGAGGCTGCTAAAGCAGCTGATGCTCCGGCTTCGGTAAATGCAGCAAGTATGTCTTCTTTTGAGCCGGCTCCTCCTGATGCAGTTACGGGAATATCTACAGCTTCCGCAACCGCTTTAGTAAGTGGGATATCATAGCCGTTTTTCTGACCATCCTCATCCATGCTTGTAAGAAGGATCTCTCCCGCTCCAAGCTCTTCCACTTTTTTTGCCCACTCTATCACATCTATCCCTGTATCATCAGTTCCGCTGTTTCTTACAACATCCCAACCTGTATCGTTTTTTCGCCTTACAGCATCTATTGCCGACACTACTTTTTCAGAGCCAAACTCATCGGATAGTCTTTTTATAAGTTCCGGATCTGATATGGCAGCTGAATTAACTGCTGCCTTATCAGCACCGGCTTCTATCACAGCCCTGAATTCTTCAACGCTATGAATACCTCCTCCAACTGCAAAAGGAACTGTTACCACCTCAGCCACTTTTTTAACAAGATCAAGCTTAGTTGCCCTATAATCCGTAGTTGCTGTTATATCCAGCAGGACTAATTCATCTGCACCTTCTTCACAGTATGCTTTAGCGATCTCAACGGGATCACCGGCATCTTTAAGATCCACAAAAGATACTCCTTTTACTACCCTTCCGTCTTTACAGTCCAAACAAGGAATTATTTTTTTAGCACTCATGATATACCTCCACTGATAATCATAAAACAAACAGTATTAAAAAGTTGGTTCCGTTTCATTTTACTGCAAATACAATTAATAAGGCAACATTTTTTTTATATTAAAAAGTTTGTATGAACTTTTAAAATATGAAAAACATGATATCCCTCCGATATGCCCTAATGATTTTTAAGTCAGAACACCGGCAACTGCACAACTGCCGTCTGAAAGAAAAACGGTTTTTTTGACCTTTATTTTTACTATCTCACCTTCTAGCCCGTCTTTTATCTTAGGTATAAGGACTTTTACATAGCGTGATGTATGTCCCATATAGTATTCCGTTCCATTATAAAATGATAATAAGTCAGGTAACGAATGATCCTGCGTTTCCTCTATGAGCACATTTTCTGAATATTCTGACCCGGCTTCGACCAGATTTAACAAATGCCTGTTTTTCATTTCAGCTGCTTTCTGTATAAGAACGGAACTTCTGAGCCTTTTTACCCTGGCATCTGTCTGTCTGGGCATTTTTGCTGCAGGTGTTCCTTCTCTTGGTGAAAATGCAAAAACATGAATATCAAAAAAATCTATCTTTTGCACAAAGCTTAATGTTTCCTCAAACTCTGACTCCGTTTCACCCGGGAATCCCGTTATTATTTCAGTTGTGATAGAGGGTTTTTCATAATACTTACGGAGCAGATCACATTTTTCTGAGTAATCCGGTGTGG
>CACZTF010000055.1 GCA_902784025.1 uncultured Lachnospiraceae bacterium | reverse complement strand
CTATTCTTGCATGGAAGATGTTTACCAGAGCTGCTACATCACTTCTCTGCTTTGCATCACATCTTACCTTGATAAGGATAAGCTCTCTGCACACCGACTCATCCGGCGGCAGCTCCACTATCTCTTTAACATCAGTAAGCTTAGCCAGCTGCTTTTCTATCTGCTCTAAAACATCTTCATCACCGGTAGCAGCAACCGTCATTTTTGAATACCTGGGATCAAGTGTCTCTCCGACAGTAAGGCTGTCGATATTATATCCTCTTCTTGAAAACAGTCCCGATACTCTGGAAAGAACTCCGGAAGAGTTTTCCACAAGCAATGAAAAAACAGCTCTTCTCATACTGCCACCTCCTGCAAAAAAAATAAACTTTTCTTATTGTATCAACGTGACTAACCCTTGTCAATTAAAATTTTTGTATACGTACTTTTTTGACAACTTTATTACTTATCTGCGTGACCTTGAAGCTGTATCCCCCGTAAATGAAAGCATATCCTATATCTTCTTCTTCAGGGATGTGACCGATACGTGAGGTTATCAGACCGTTCAGTGTTTCTATATCTCCTGCATTTTCAAAAGCTATATTCAGGGTCTTTTCCAGATCATCCAATAGAGCTGTTCCGTCAACTGAAAATACTTTATCCTTTGTTATAACTTTTATACCTGTATCCGGCTTATCGTGTTCGTCCCATATATTGCCGAAAATCTCTTCCAGTATATCTTCCATGGTTGCAAGACCTGCGAGCTGACCATACTCATCCTTAACGATGGCCATCTGCGCCTTATTATTCTGCATAGCTCTGAACAACTTGCCTACGTCTAACGTGTCCGGCACCATCAAAACGTCTTTTACCACATCATAATGGGTTTCTTTCAGTTTTTCGTTCCGCTCCCTTACATCTGCGTATGCCCTGAGAAAGTCCCTTATATGAAAAAAACCCACTATATTATCAGGCTCACCCATATACACCGGATAACGGGAAAAACCGTCTGACATTATTTTTCCGAAAATCTCAGCTATGGTCTGCTCACCATCCATAGCTGAAATGGAAGATTTGTGTATCATCACGTCCTGTGCTTCTTTTTCAGCAAGATTGATGATGTTCCCCATCATTTCCATTTCGTCATAGGTTATTATCCCTTTTTCTGAATAGTCTTTAAGAAGCATCAGAAACTCATCTCTGTCAGCAGACGGGTCATTTTTATTCTCCTGACTGCGGGAGAGTCTTTTCTTCAATGAAGAAAAAAAGCCTTCCCGCTTTTGTTCTTTAGGGTTGTCGTCCATTTTTTTCTCCTAATTTCCGGTGTTTCTTCCCGGTTCAGTCCCATTTACAGTAATAATCATCATGCCATCCGACACACTTACCGTTTGAGAAATATCTTCTGGGTATCCTTTTGCCTATATCGCAGACAAATTCATAATTAAATCCTCCGGCTGCTTTTTCACAAACCTCTTCCACACTTATAAATTCATCACCGTCACTTCCCGTGAGTGTTACCACATTTCCACGCACAGCATCCGGTACATCTGTTACATCGATCATAAACTGATCCATACATACCCGTCCTATGACAGGTACTCTCTTGCCCGATACCAAAACCTCACCGATATTGGAAAGACGTCTGGGATAACCGTCGCCATACCCTATGGAAACAGTAGCCACACGGGTCTTTTTTTGAGTAATATAGGTATGCCCGTAACTGATCCCGACTCCGGGCTCTACATCCTTTACCATTACGATCTTTGCCCTGAGGCTGAACGCCTGCTTAAGATGAGTAGTTTTATTCAGGAGCTCACCGGATGGTTCCAGACCATACATCGCGATACCAAGTCTCACCATATCCAGGGCTGCATATTCCATATCCATGGCAGCTGCAGAATTAGCTGCGTGCACAACGTCAAACTCTACCCCTCTGTCATTACACATCCGGACAAACATCTTAAAATCCTCAAGCTGCTTATCTGCCGATGATTTATCTGCATAATCGGCTTTTGCAAAATGTGTAAAGATCCCGGTTATTTTTAAATGAGGCATAAGGGATATTTCCCTTATGATATCAGCAGACTCTTTACAAGGTGAAAAACCTATCCGCCTCATACCTGTATCACTTTTTATATGACAAAGAGCGTTCTTTCCTGTTTTTTTTGCGGCATACGACAATTCCTCGGCCGTTTCTTTGTCAAAACATACAGCAGTGATATCATTTTCTATCAGCAGCGGATATTCCCGGGGAAATACATACCCCAGAATAAGAACAGGCTTAGTAATGCCGTTGTTTCTGAGATTCAGTGCTTCAGGAAGTGTCGCCACGGCATAGTGATCTGCAATATCAGATACTGCCCTGGCTACAGCCACATCACCATGCCCGTAAGCATTCGCTTTTACTACTGCCATGGTCTTTACGTGATCCGGTACATTTTTCATGATATTGATCACATTTTGTCTAATGGCATCTAAATCTACGTCAACAACAGCCCGTGTAAAATCAGACATTTTTTTCTCCGTTCGGTTTTTTTGAATCTTCATGTGATTTTAACACATCTCGGACACAGATGGCAATGTTTGAGGGCAACATACCATATTCTCCGTATCTGTCCCTTGCCTTATTACCGGCGGCTCCATGAAGGTATACCGATGCCGTCATTAGTTCTTTTCCCTTTAACCCCTGCCCTGCAAGACCTCCTATGATACCCGCAAGAACATCACCGGATCCGGCAACAGCCATTCCTGAGTTCTGGCCTTTATTAATAAAGATGTCCCTTCCGTCGGTCATTACCGTAACGGAACTCTTCAGTATCACATAAGCTCCGAAAAGCTTATGCAAACTTAAACAGGAATCCGTCATGTTTCCGGCCACATCATCGATACCGCATCCCAAAAGAGCAGATGCTTCTTTTATATGCGGAGTTACTATTATATCAGCCCCCGGTCTTTTTACCGGCTTTACTCTGCCGCAGGATATAAGATTAAGCCCATCTGCATCCAGTATGAGGGTACTTCCGGCATTTTCCAGAATGATCCTTACCATATTTTCCGATGTTTCATCCTGTCCCATTCCTGGTCCCGCAACAATTGCATCTGCCTTTTTTATAAGATATTTAAGCTTTTCAATATCTTCACCTTGTATGTTTTCATATGTTACGACTATGGCCTCAGGAATCTTTGCAAGCACAGCACTTCTGTTGTCTTTGTGTGTAAAAACCCTGACCAGTCCTGCTCCTGACATAAACGCACCTGCTGCCGAGAGCACCGGAGCTCCTCCGTATTCTTCAGATCCGGCAACTATAAGACCATTACCAAAACAGCCTTTGTTGGAATTGGATGGACGATACGGTATGAGATCCAGTTCTTTTTTATCAGTAAGGTAATGATCCATCTCATCTGAGCTCACACCATTTGTCTGCCACCCTATATTTACCGCCTTCAGCCTTCCTGTAAATTCATTTCCCGGATACAGGACATGTCCGAGACGTTCGGAGCCAAAGGTTACTGTTTCATCCGCTCTCACAGCTGTTCCCATAACCTGTCCTGTCCCGGCATTTATACCTGCAGGAATGTCAACAGATATAACATAAGCATCCGACCTGTTGATCTTCGTTATGATCCCGGCAAAAGGCTGCCCTATTTCTCTGTCCAGCCCGTTACCGAATATCCCTTCTATCAACACTGCGCCGGACGGTATCCTGAGAGTGCTTAAAAATCTGACACCTGTCTTTTTGCATATATCAAGCTGGATTTCAAAATCACTTGAACCTTTAAGAAGAGATTTCTTTGAGCCTGTGTCTTTTTTCTGTCTGTCGCTGCCGCAAATATAAACAGCTACATTTGCTGACAATTCCCTAAGCTGTCTGGCTATACAAAGTCCGTCGGCACCGTTATTACCTTTTCCGCACACGCAGATCACCTGCCGGTCTTTATCTCCATCCAGCACTTCAATAACTCTTTCTGTAACACCCAGCGCTGCCCTTTCCATCAGTACGAGCGATGGTATACCTATGTTTTTTATAGTGTGTTCATCAATAAGCTGTGCCTGTCGGGCTGTATATATCCTGTGCATATAAAACCTCCGAAGATCTCTGAACGATATGACTGTCGATAACACATAAAAACACCGACTTAAAAGCCGGTGTAGAAAAATGATCATTTTTTCTTTTCGAGCGCCGCCCTAAAGGACAATCTCATCAGAGATTCCGTGAGATTTACATTCTCAACTATAACATCATCTCCGAGATGCAGATCAAGATGAGCAAAATTCCAAATCTGTTTGACTCCGTTTTCCACAAGTATCTCTGCCATGCGTCTTGCTTCGGACTTTGGTATGGCTATAGCCCCTATCTCAACATTATTTTCTTTCAAAAATGCAGGAAGAGCGTCCACATCCATTACCTCTATGTCACCGATCTTCTTTCCTATCTGCGCTTCGTCCTTGTCAAACATACCTATGATATGAAATCCTCTGTGTCTGAAATACTGATAATGCGCAAGTGCCTGACCCAGATTGCCGGCTCCCACTATCACTATGTTATGTATTTTCCCAAGACCCAGTATCTTTCCTATCTCATTATATAGTGTATTTACATTATATCCGTATCCCTGCTGTCCGAAGCCTCCGAAATGATTCAGATCCTGACGTATCTGTGAGGCTGTTACTCTCATCCTCAGACTAAGATCCCTTGATGATATTCTCTGAACTCCTGTATCAATAAGCTCTCCTAAATGCCTGTAATATTTCGGCAGTCTGTGTATCACGGCTGTCGAAATTCTTTTTTTCGGACCCAATTTCTTTCATCCTCCGTTTCATTGATTTCTTGTTTCATTATATACCATTGTTACTATTATGTCAAAATATATATTTTTCCTGATATTTACCTTTTACGCATGTTATAAAATGTTATAACGTAAAAGACAAATGCCCCAAAAAGCGCGAAAATACTGATTTTTTTCGGCTTTTCCATTGACAAAACCTGTCTAAAGATATATAAATAATAAGGTATAGACAATTATTCCACATTAAGGAGGAAAAACAACCTATGAACAGAAGTGAACTTATTTCATCTATAGCAGACAAATCAGGACTTACCAAGAAGGATTCAGAGAAGGCGCTCACAGCTTTTATCGAAAGTGTTGAGGAGCAGCTTCAGAGAGGCGAAAAGGTTCAGCTTATCGGCTTTGGTACATTTGAAGTATCAGAGAGAGCTGCAAGAACCGGTAAGAATCCCCAGACCGGTAAGGAAATTAAGATCCCTGCTTCCAAAGCACCTAAATTTAAGGCAGGTAAAGCATTAAAGGATCTTGTAAATACTAAGCCTAAGAAGAAGAAATAATTAACTTTTTTGTTTTTTATTTGTTTATAACAGCCGCATTTTATCCTTATAATAAGGCTAAAATGCGGTATTTTATTATTGCTGAAGAGGTTGATATGAACACTCTTTTTGATAAGGATAAAATAAAATCTTTCCTGGGTAAAGAAAAAAAAGCCATTAACTCTCTTTGGAAGTGGTGCATCGCAGCCGGTATACTCGGTGTCGGACTGGGTTTTACAGGAGTTGCATTCCATAATCTACTCAGTCTGGTGACCCAGCTTCGTACATCCTTTCCAATGATGGTTTTCGGCCTTCCCTTTGCAGGACTTTTGATAGTATTTATGTATAAAAAGGCCGGGAAGGAAGCGGATCAGGGTACTAATCTTGTACTTTCCGCCATACAATCAGGAAAACAGCTTCCATTTCGTATGGCACCTCTTATTTTTGCCGGGACTATACTTACCCATATGTTCGGCGGTTCTTCAGGGCGTGAAGGAGCTGCCCTTCAGATAGGCGGATCGTTGGGCAACTCACTGGGACGACTTCTAAAGCTTGATGACAAGGATAAGCATATTCTCATAATGTGCGGAATGAGCGCTTGTTTTTCAGCCATGTTCGGAACTCCTGCAGCTGCTGCAGTTTTTTCATTAGAGGTTATCAGTGTGGGAGTTATGTATTATGCCGCATTGCTGCCATGCGTTCTTTCAGCAGTGATCGCCCGCGGTATAAGTAAAGCAATGGGCGTGGAGGCAATCCGGTTTTCTTTTAACGATGTTGCTTCCATTGACCTTCCCTCCGGCATTAAACTTATAGCACTCGGGGCTATTTTTGCAGCCGTGAGTATATTATTTGTAATCGCGTTAAGCTTTATAAATACAACTTTAAAAAATTACTTTAAAAGTCCTTATGTAAAGATATTTATAGCAGGCTGGGCCATAACGGGACTTTCATTTGCTTTTGGCAGCCAGTATCTCGGAAACGGCCTGAATCTCATTTCGCAAAGTATGCTGGAAAGCGTACCCTGGTATTTCTTTTTACTTAAGATATTATTTACTGCTATTACACTCGGCGGCGGGTACAAAGGCGGAGAGATAATTCCGTCACTATGTATCGGAGCCACCATAGGAAGTTGCCTTGCACCTGCTTTTGGTATGCCCGTGGCTCTTTGTGCAGCCTGTGGTATGGTAAGTGTTTTCTGCGGTGTCACAAACAGCCCTATCACTTCAATATTACTGGCCATAGAGCTTTTTGGTGTCTCATCTTTGTACTATTGCCTGATAAGTATTGCTATCAGCTATCTTCTGTCTGAATATTTCAGTCTTTATAAATCCCAGAAGATCATGTACTCAAAATACGAAAATAAATATATCAACAGAAAGACCCACTGATCTTAAAACACGATCATCCGGTGATATCCCGGTTTAGCGGTCATAAAATAAAGGGATATGAAGCTGACTTCATATCCCTTTATTATTACATCTTACATCAGACAGTATGGCGCTTAACGTTTCTTAAGCCGGTAAGATCCTTAAATAAGTTTATTGTTCCATGCTGAACTTAACATTGAATATCCTCTTTAACGACTCATCTATCCTTTTTTCACTTATTTCCCCGTTTTTTACTGCATTCAGTACTGCATTGTAAGCGGAGTAAAAATCTGCTGGTTCAAGAAGAATATCAGCACCTGCGTTGACTGCCATGAGTGCAGCTTCCGAAGGACTGTAATAATCTGCTATCGCACCCATATTCAAAGCATCCGAAACAACAATACCCTCATAGCCCATTTTCCCCCTGAGGAGATCAGTTATCACACCTTTAGAAAGGGTTGCGGGCGTACCGTCAGTGTCATAAGCATTAACGGTGGTATGAGATATCATGATAAACTTCGCCCCGTCATCTATTGCTTTCTGAAAAGGTATCAGATCCCACGCTTCCAACTCCTCTACCGTCTTATCTACATAGGCGGAATCATTATGGGTGTCCGTTTTTGTGGGACCATGTCCCGGAAAATGTTTAAATGTCGCATATACATTTTCAGATTCCAGTCCTTCAGCGAAAGCTGTCACTGCCTTTGCTACTTCATTCGGGTCACTGCTGAATGATCTGCCGTCAATGACATCTGCACTAAGATCGCTGACCACATCAGCTACCGGCGCAAAGTCCACATTAAATCCCAGATCGTTCAGATATGCCCCAACTGTTTTTCCGGTGGAAAAAATGTCATCACCGTCACCATACATCTCCTGGGCCCCCTTTATCAAAGGTATACCTTCAAGATTACCGGATACTCTTCTG
>CACZTF010000054.1 GCA_902784025.1 uncultured Lachnospiraceae bacterium | reverse complement strand
TACAGGCGGTGAATCCGACAGCTGGACGGAAGATGTTCTAAAGAGTGCAGATAATAACAAAATGAAAAAAGTAGAGCTTCTTGAGGCAATAGGAGCTAATGCGAAAAAAGAAGAAACCGTAGAGGGGATGCAGGAAGAAGATCATGATCATTCAAAAGAAGAGCATGAAGGAGATTATACAGAGTATGACGAACATGTGTGGCTGTCCCTTAAAAATGCAGTTGTTCTGACAGATAGTATTACAGAAGCTATTTGTGAGGCGGACAGTGATAATGCTGAATTGTACAGGATAAATGCAGAAAAATATAAAGAATCTTTAAACGAACTTGATGGAAAATATAGTACGGTTACTCAGGATGCTGCAGTGAAAACGCTGGTATTTGCCGACAGATTTCCTTTCAGATATATGACGGATGATTATGGGCTTGATTATTATGCAGCCTTTAACGGGTGCTCGGCTGAGACAGAGGCAAGTTTTGAGACTATAGCTTTCCTGTCTCAAAAGATTGATGAATTATCTTTAAAGCATGTTATGACCATAGAGGGCGGAAACAATAACATTGCCGGAACAGTGATATCAAATACAAAAACGAAGGATCAGGATATACTTGAACTTAATTCGCTCCAGTCTGTAACAATTCCTGAGATTGATGCAGGGCTTAGTTATCTTGATATTATGGAGGATAACCTGATCATACTGGAAAGGGCACTTAACTAAAGACAGATCCGACTTTATAAAGGAGTACTTCAATTGTCATTGATAACCATCAAAGAGCTTTCATTGGGATACGGAACTAGGATACTGGCAGAAGGGCTTAATATGTCAGTGAACTCAGGAGACTATATTTGTGTGATAGGTGAAAACGGGGCCGGAAAATCCACTTTTATCAAAACATTATTGGGGTTGCAGCAGCCATTAAAGGGCAAGATCATATTCGGAGACGGTCTGAAGCAGACAGATGTAGGATATCTGCCGCAGCAAACGGTAGTACAGCGGGATTTTCCTGCTACAGTGGAGGAGATAGTCTTATCCGGATGTCAGGGGAAAAAGGGTTTGAAACCATTCTATGGTTCAAAGGAAAAAGAAACTGTACAAAAGAACTTATTACGTATGAACATATCTGAATTTGCCAAAAGGAGTTACAGAAAATTGTCCGGAGGGCAGCAGCAGCGTGTCTTGCTGGCAAGGGCTTTGTGTGCCTCCTCTCGTTTGCTGGTTTTGGACGAGCCGGTTGCCGGACTGGATCCTAAAGCGAGTGAAGATATGTATACGTTGATAAAAAGTCTTAATGATGAGGGGGTTACTGTTATCATGATATCTCATGATATATCGGCGGCCCTGGAGTATGCCGGTCATATCCTTCATATGCGGCATGATCCTGTATTTATGACGAAAAAAGATTATATTAACAGTGATATCAGCAAAATATATTTGGGGTGAGTAAATTGGCAGATAAATTATTAATGTATCTGGATTATCCGTTTGTACGGTATGCGATAATAGTAGGAATGCTTATAGCACTTTGTTCTTCTTTGCTCGGGGTAACACTGGTACTTAAAAGATTTTCATTTATCGGTGACGGTCTTTCTCACGTTGCGTTCGGAGCCATGGCTGTAGCAAGTGTGATGAATCTTACTAACCAAATGGTACTGGTGCTGCCGGTGACTATTGCATGTGCTATAATAATACTCAGGATGGGACAGAGCACAAAAATCAGAGGTGATGCCATGATAGCAATGGTTTCTGTAGGGGCCCTGGCTATAGGCTATCTGATCATGAATGTTTTTTCAACTTCATCCAATCTTTCAGGTGATGTCTGTACCACGTTGTTTGGTTCCACTTCGATACTTACATTGACCATAAATGAAGTGCTTCTTTCGGCGGCATTATCCGTAGGGGTGGTAGCAGTATTTGTCATCTTTTACAATAAGATATTTGCTGTCACATTTGATGAAAATTTTGCCAGAGCTGTGGGCACAAGAGCTGGAGGATATAATCTGCTTATTGCCATAGTGATCGCTGTGATAATAGTTCTGGCTATGAATCTCGTCGGCTCCCTTTTGATATCAGCACTGGTGGTGTTTCCTGCATTATCTGCTATGAGGCTTTTTAACAGTTTTAAGGGTGTTACTATATTTGCAGCGATAATATCTGTTGTATGTGCACTAGTTGGTATACTGTTTTCCATAGCGGTCGGAACGCCTGTAGGTTCTACAATAGTTATCACGGATATAGCTGCATTTGTTATCTGCTTTATGATCGGACTTGCAGGAAGAAGAGGATAGTCATACAATAGTCAGGGATATATGTAACGCAGATCTGAATATATCAAAACAAACATGGAGTATTTCAAATGAAAACGATGGTAAAAACGATAATAACTGCATCAGCAGTCGGTTTATGCTGTACTATTGCAGCAGGCTGCAGTATGTTTAATACATCGGGAAGCAGGCAGGAAGAAACCCAAAATGCTGTTGATCAGGCACTTGCTTCTGTATCTGAAAGCAGTTCGGAAAACAGTACTTCAGAGAGTACCGAAGAAACACAGTCCAGGGAGCCGCATCTTTATGGTGTGCCCGAAGAAGGTATTGATCTGGATCTTACGGTTCTTTCAGGTACCATGGTGTATTCAGAAGTTTATAATATGGTAAATGATCCTGATAAATACATCGGAAAGTCAGTTAAGATGCAGGGCGCACTGGCAGTATACGAAGATGCTTATAAAGGTGAAAATGTTTATGCATGCATAGTAAAAGATGCAGCCGCCTGTTGTGCGACCGGTATAGAATTTATCAGGGAAGGTAATCCTGTGTATCCTGACGATTACCCTAAAAAGGGCAAGGAGATAGTTGTCAAAGGTGTGTTTGATGTGTATGAAGACGGAGGAAACAAATATTTTACACTGAGAAATGCGGATATGCAGGTCGTTTGACAGAGAACCCATGTCATGTGTGGTGGAAATAATGAAAGTAATAAATGATGATATAAAAAACAGTATATTTAAGTCTTCTTATCTTCTTTACGGTGAGGAAGGTTATCTTATTAATCTGTACAGAAAAAGATTAGTAAATGCGATCGTGGGTGATAATACACTGAATCTTACGGTTATAGACGAAAAGCCCGATATAAACCGGATCATCAGCATCGCTGAGACCATGCCGTTTATGTCGCCTCGGAGAGTTATCGTTTTTGACAGGTGCGGGTTGTTTAAGATCGACAAAGATAAGTCTGAGAAACTTTCAGCATTGCTGGAAAATATGCCCGAATATCTTTCTTTTATCATAACAGAGGAGTCCGTGGATAAGCGAAAGAGTATTTTTAAATCTATAAAAAAAGGCGGTCATGTCTGTGAGTTTTCTCAGCAGAGTGAAGCAAATGTGCTAAAATTCATCATGGATCGCTGCGGAAAAGAAGGAAAAGAGATCGATAAGACAACTGCACAGGAGATATATGTGAGGACCGGAGGCGATCTTGGTATAATTTCCGGTGAGCTTGAGAAGTTGTTTTCCTATTCGTTAGACAGGGAAAGTATCAGTATTGAAGATGTTAAGACCGTTTGCAGCATCAGGGTGGAAGAACGTGTATTTGAAATGATAGACGCCATTGCTTACAGGGATAAGAAAAAAACCTACGATCTGTACTTTGATCTTTTGGCGGTAAAAGAACCTCCGATGAAGATCCTGATACTTATGGAGAGACACTTCAGCGGACTGTTACAGGTTAGTGAGAGTCCTGAAATGCCTGTAGCCGAACTGGCAAAAACCATAGGTATGAAGGGGGTGGCTCCCTTTGTAGCAGGAAGATATCTAAAGCAGGTAAAAGCATTCACATCCCGGAGACTCAGAGAGCTGCGGCAACGATTTGCCGAAACGGAAGAGGATATTAAAAGCGGAAGGATGAGCGATAAAACAGGAACAGAGTTGATGATAGCGGAGGCATTATTATGAAAAAGGATCTACTGCATACACCTGAGGGTGTAAGAGATATATACGGGGCAGAATGCAGATTTAAAAGTCGTGTAACAGAATTGCTGAAAGAAGTATGCGAGAGATATGGTTATTCAGAGATACAGACACCGTCTTTTGAATTTTTTGATGTGTTTAACAGCGAACGCGGATCGGTCCCGTCTAATGAAATGTTTAAGTTTTTTGATCATCACGGTAATACACTTGTGCTCCGTCCGGATATGACGCCTGCCGTGGCAAGGATAGCTGCCAAATATTTTCACGAGACAAAGCTTCCGATAAAGGTTTATTATGCTGCAAATACATTTATCAATCATGAAAATGTATACAGGGGCCAGCTTAAAGAAAATACGGTAGTAGGTGCCGAGCTTATAGGTGAAAATGAGCCTGATGAAGATTTTGAGATCATATGCATGGCTATTGAGAGTATGAAAGCTGCGGGTCTCAGGAATTTTCAGGTTGAGATCGGAAATATCAGATTCTTCAAAGGCCTTTTAAAAGAGGTCGGGATCAGCGATGAAGATGAAGAGGAATTGGTTTCGCTTATCAATAAAAAGAATTTTTTGGGAGTAGAGGAACTGCTGAACGAGCTTGCGCCTGACAATCCTGCTATTGAGGCACTTACCGCACTTCCGAAGCTGTTCGGTTCGGTAGGGGTTCTGGATGAAGCTGCTTCCATGACTGAAAATGAAGACAGCAGATATGCGGTGGATCGTCTTTATGAGATTTACGGGAAATTAAAAGAATACGGTTATGAGAAATATGTTTCTTTTGACCTTGGATCGCTCAGCAGTCATGCATATTATACCGGTATTATCTTTAAAGCTTATACATTTGGTACAGGAGAGGCTGTATTAAGTGGCGGACGTTACGATAAACTTATTGCGCAGTTTGGAGTAAACAGACCATCTACGGGTTTTTCAGTGGTTGTTGACAGACTGGTGGAAGCATTGAGCAGACAGAATATCAGCCCGGATGATGATGCAGAAAGTATTTTATTCGTATACGATGATGCAGCATTGGATAAAGCGGAAAAACTTGCTCTGAAACTCAGAGACAGGGGACTCAGGATAGGTATGATAAAAAAGTCTGAGGGTATTGATAATATCGAATATGCAGACTACGCACGTGAATGGAGATTTAAAAAGGTCATTCTGCTTTCAGGCGATAAAACAAGTCTGATGATAAATGAGGATGGAACTGCGGAGCCTGTGGTAACAGATAATCTTTAAAAGTAATAATGATATGATCATATTTTAACAGGATCATTACCGCAGATATCAGGTTGTGATCCGGCGAAATGTTAAAGATATGTAAGATGCGGGGGTTAAATAAAAATACAGAGGGGGGTCAGATGGGCAGTCTGCTTATTTTCTTGTGCAATATTTTTTTCTTGATCATTTCATCAGTTTTTGACATAAAAAAAAGGATCATACCGAACAGGTGTGTTCTTTTTATGCTTTCGGCTTTTTTGTCAGTCAGGGCTGTTGAAGCGGTGATCACAGGAAACAACGCCGGTTTAAAAATATTACTTTACTGGTTGTTTTCTTCTGTGTGTGTATTATTGTTTTTCATACCGGCAGAATTAATAAGCCGTAAAAGATTTGGTAACGGGGATAAAAAAGTATTGATGGTGCTTGCTCTGTCTTTAGGATCATGGGGATCTGTTTTTTTGTTGTTTTTCATGCTTTCCGGTGCAGCACTTTATCATGTTGTTTTAATAGGTTTTAACAACTTCATAATAGATAGAAGAAAGAATACAGGTGAAAAGGTAAAAATGAAG
>CACZTF010000053.1 GCA_902784025.1 uncultured Lachnospiraceae bacterium | reverse complement strand
ATCTCTGGCAGAATGTGAGAGTACAGGGCGGAGCTTACGGATGCATGAGCGAATTCGGCCGCAGCGGTGATTCTTTCTTTGTATCATACAGGGATCCTAAACTCAAGGAAACCGAAGAGATATTTATGAATGCTTCGGACTACGTGGAAGGCTTTACCGTGACCCGCAGGGATATGGATAAGTATATTATCGGTACAATAGGTTCTCTGGATACACCCCTCACACCATCAAGCAGGGGAGCAAGAGCCTTTGATGCTTATTTAAAAAATGTCAGCACAGATCTTTTAAGAAAGGAGCGGGCTGAGGTTCTTGACTGCGACGAGTCAGCCATCCGTGCCCTTGCACCTGCCATAAAAGCTGCCATGGAGCAGGGACATTTCTGCGCAGTTGGGAATGCGGGAGTTATAGAGGAAAATAAAGACAGCTTCGATGAAGTGAAGACACTGGTTTAAGTTCCCGGATCTTTCGAGTACCCGGCTTCGCCCGTTATGACAGGGGTGCTTTTCGGACTCCTGATCTAACGACATTTATATGTATTTATTATTAAAAGTACTGTCAAGAGAGAAAAGAAAATGAATATAAGACAGATTCAGAGTTTTTTGGCTGTTGCAGATACAAAAAGTTTCAGTGAAGCTTCAAAGCTGATGTATACATCGGTTTCCCAGATCAGTAAACTGGTAAAGGGGCTGGAGGAGGAGCTGGGCCAGGTTTTCTTTGAGAGAAAAAAGAACGGTGTGGTTCTCACCCGTGAGGGGATGAAGATATACAATATCGCAAATAAGATCCTCAGGGATATTGATGAGCTTGAGTTCATGAAGGAACGCCGTGGTAAGGAAAGCTTTACAGTGCTGGGTCTTCCGGATGTTTGCATGGATAACATTTTTATACAATATATGAATGAAAGAAAGGATCAGGAACGTTTTTATAACCTTTCCTACAAGACTATAGATGCTATCAGTCAGGAAATGCATGTCAGGAAAGCAGACCTGGGCTTTGCATATATTGACAAGATACGTCTTACGGCCATACAGATGCGTTTGAAGGATTTTGCACTGACATTTACATCTGTTGCAGAGGCACAAAAGTATCTTTTCATAAGAAAGGATCATCCTCTTGCAAGGCATAAAAGTGTTCAGCTGAAGCAGCTTGAAACTTTTGACCAGGTCAGGATAAAAGGTACAGACTATCTGAATTCCGAGTTTAAAAACGGAGATACAGTAAATGCTTATTCCACTCCGGCTATAAGAATGATCACTCATAATCTTTCAACAGCGTTAAATGTGGTGAGCAGGACCGACCTGGTGTATATAGGCTGTGATATCTTTGACCAGGCTGCTGATATGGTGAATGTGAGACGCATTCCCATAGAGAGGGATGGTGAAGGTACAGAGTTTGGATTTATCAGGAAATACAACATAGAACTTTCCGAAACGGCAAAAGAGTTTTTGTTTTATGTAGAGGAAGATTTATTAAAAAATTCAGGATCATCAGGAATGTGATCAGATCGGCGTATAAGCAGATATTTGAATGGGCAGGTTTTTACACCTGCCTTTTTTTGTGCCGGGAAAGGAAAGACAGATGTGGGACGGAACATAAAAATGTATTTTTATTTTTCCAAAATGGAAAAACTCATATCCCCCCATAGGGGTTACACACATAAACTTCAGGTTGTAGTTTTATACAAAAAGAATGATCTTTATTAATACGGGAACAGATCATTAAGGAGCTGAAAAAATGCCGGAACATGAAAAATACAGATTATTTCCGTTTTGTTCTGTCATAAAACAAAACGATGTAAAAGAAGCATTGATACTTAATCTTATAAATCCCCGTATAGGTGGCGTACTGATAGACGGACCCGGTGGTACCGGGAAGTCTCTTATCGCAGGCTCTTTAGGCACCATATCGGATGTACACATAACCAAACTGCCGCTGAATGTGTCAGAGGACAGGCTGACGGGATCCGTTGATGTGGAGAAGACACTTAAAAGCGGAAAAGCGGTATTGGAAAAAGGCGTGCTGTCTTCGTCAGACGGAGGGATACTTTTTATAGATGATATGGCGCTGCTTCCGGACGAGATCACTGATGTGCTCCTGGAGGTGTTGTCTACGGGAGTTTCAAGAGTGGAAAGGGAGGGGATATCCCACGAAGAAAAATGCAGCTTTACCATGATAGCTACCATGGATTCCTCCAAGCAGCAGCTAAGATCATCACTTACCGACCATTTCGGTATGTATGCAAAAACGGAAAAACTGGAAACGCCTGAAGACAGGCTTGAGATCATGCGGGTCAGGGATGATTTTGATAATCAGACCGGTGAACTTATGTCATCTGCGTTAAAAGAAACACTGCAGATAAAGGAACTTATAAAAAAAGCCGGGAAGCTTATTGATAATATCATTGTTTCGGATGATATATGTGAAAAGATAGTAAAAAAGGTTCTGGAGGTAAATGCTGAGGGACACCGTGCGGATATAGTGATGAAAGAGGCTGTAAAAGCCGTCGCGGCGTTTCATGAGAGGAACGAGATCATAGATGATGATATTGATGAAGCTGCATATTTTGTCCTTCCCCACAGGATGAGACCCGGGGTCCCTCCGGAGGAAGAGGAACACTCCCATGATGATGAACAGCAGGATGATGACCGGGAAAATGAGGAGCCTGAGGATAACATGGACGAAAGACAGGAAGACCAGCCGCCTCCGGAAGATAACAGAGAGGAGCAGGAAGAGCGGGAAGAGGATCCGGATGACACTGATGATAACTCAGGTAAAGGCAGATTCAAGACAGTGACAAAAGCTTTTGCAACGGGAGAGGATTTTAAGGTTATAGATTTTTCCCATAGTAAGGACAGACAGGAAAGGAAGGGGACCGGACGACGGACCCAGACAAAAACCGTATCTGCCAGCGGAAGATACATTTACCCCACTATAGTACGAAAGAATAATGATCTGGCCCTTGACGCTACCATAAGAGCGGCGGCTCCTTTTCAGAGAAAGAGACGCAGTAACGGTATGGCGATAAATATCAGGGATGAGGATATCAGGGAAAAAGTAAGACAGAAAAAGATTTCAAATCTCCTGGTATTCGTGGTGGATGCCAGCGGATCCATGGGAGCCGTCAAGCGTATGACGGAAGCCAAAGGTGCAGTGCTCTCTCTGCTAAAAGATGCATATGTAAAAAGAGATAAGGTAAGCATGGTCACATTTTCCGGAGAAGGGGCACAGGTGGTGCTTCCTCCCACCAGGAGTACCCAGAGAGGCTACAGGATGCTTGAGGATATAAAGACGGGAGGAAAGACCCCGTTGAACGCAGGTATCGAAAAGGGGCTCAGGGTGATAGAAAACCAGCTGAGACAGAATCCGGATATTATGCCCATGCTTATAGTGATAACAGATGGGCGGGGCAATATTTCCATAGACAGCACAAAGAAGCCGTCCGAAGAACTGATGGATATAGGAGAGATGGTATCTAAGGAAAAAAGACTGGATAGCATGGTCATAGATATTGAGAACAACAGCATGATGAGTT
>CACZTF010000052.1 GCA_902784025.1 uncultured Lachnospiraceae bacterium | reverse complement strand
TCCCCGGTACTCCCGTGGCAAAATATGAAACTCCCCATGTCGCAAATGAAAAGGATCCGCGGGCAAATATAAGTGCATTTGCAATACCTGCTGCAACCCGTCCCGCAAGCATGGCGGTGATCAGGGAAATATACAGATCTGCATAGGTATTTTTAGTATGTACGACCATCATCATAAGGGATGTAACTACGCCGTAAATACCCATCTCTACAATACCTCCCGGTATTCCTGCAAGTGTGGGCATACCGGTTATAAGAGATGAAAGTAACGGACCCAGCACCCCGCAAAGCAGACCATACGGCCACATACACATCAGACCGCATAACAATATGGGAATATGCATAGGCAGGTAAATGGGACCACCCTGCGGAAAAGCATGGAAAAACTGCGGAAGCACAACACATAGTGCAATACATATAGCAGTTATTATCGACTGCTTAACATGTGACATTTTTTGCATGGCCGCCTCCTTTAGTAAAAAAAATCCCTTTTTCTACGAAAACATTATAATACATACTCATGGAAAATTTATCCCCTGCAGGGGGATGTGTGAAAAAAAAAACAAATATAAAATAAAAAATGAATTTAAAGCTTTTTCGGTAACATATAAAACACAGATGTAAAAAATACGGAGCGTAATAATGGATGACAGGATCTTAAAGATTATTCATGAAGTAGAAAAGGTAGTGATCGGTAAGAGAGACGTGATAGAAAAAGTTATCATGGCAGTACTTGCCGACGGTCACATCCTGCTTGACGATGTGCCGGGAGTTGGTAAAACAACACTGGCTGTAGCACTGTCCCGAGCGCTCGGCGTTAAATATCACAGGGTACAATTTACCCCCGATGTACTCCCCTCCGACATAGTCGGTTTTTCGGTTTACAACAAGGATTCGGGAGATTTTGTATATCTTCCGGGTATAGTACACGACACAAATCTTCTGCTTGCAGACGAGATAAACAGAACCTCAAGCCGTACACAGGCGGCTCTTCTTGAAGCTATGGAAGAAAACCAGGTAACGGTGGATGGTAAGGTATATCCCCTCCATAAGCCCTTTATAGTCATCGCAACAGAAAACCAGGTGGGAACCGCCGGCACCCAGCTCCTGCCCCACGCACAGCTTGACAGATTCCTGGTTAAACTCTCCATAGGTTATCCTGATTATGAAAGTCAGAAAGAAATAATAAAGGAACGCCAGCGTGTAAATATAATGGGAGAGGTAGAAGAGGCTGTGGATATATCAGATCTTGAAAAGCTGCAGTCTGATACCCTGTCCGTCACCATGAAAGAAGAAATAGTCGATTTCATAACGGCTCTTACATTTGCATCCAGAGAAAGCGAACTTACAGAACTGGGGATAAGCCCCAGAGGCGCAGTATCTGTCAGCCACATGGCAAAGGCCTGCGCTCTCGTAAAGGGAAGGGACTACTGTATACCTGAAGACGTATGTGAGATCTTTTCAGATGTATGCGCCCACAGGATCATTCTGAGCCGTGAAGCCCGGGCACAGCAGCTTTCGCCTGAAAAAGCGCTTGAGCGTATCCTTGAAGAAACCAGGAAACCGTTTACGGTTTAGCCGGAGGTGATCCGTATATGTGGATAAGAAGGATAATATGGATCATACTGATTTTTTTCTCATTAGTACTGTATATATTCGTTAATTCTCCCGCAACATTGTCTGTTTTTATCGCATTACTTATAATCCCGGCCGTATCCTTTCTTCTTTTGAAAATTGCTTCAGCCGGTATAGAACTGGTTCATGAGATGCCGAAACAGGCATCAAAGGGTGTTGATATAGAAAGTATTATAGCTTTACGTAACAAAAGTCTCTTTCCCGTAAGTAATGCCCGTGTGTCTGTAGAAGGAAGAAACATACGGACAGGCGACAAAAAGGAACTCTGTTTTGACAGCGGAATGATCGGCAAAAAGGAGTCAAGACACAAATATGCCTTTAATTCACGTCATTGCGGAAAAATAGAGATAACTACAAAAAAAATACAGATAAAGGATATGCTGGGGATGTTTATGACACAGAAGGAACTTCCGGGAGGCGGTGCCGTAACGGTTTATCCTGACAGATTTTTTGTAAACGTAAGTCTAACAAATTCAGCATCCGCACTACTTGAAGGAGATAAATATTCCAGAACCCGTACAGGAAACGATTCTTCCGAAACCATGGGTATAAAGGAATATGTTATGGGTGATCCGGTAAAGAACATGCATTGGAAACTGTCGGCAAAAACCGACAAGCTTCTTGTAAAAGAATACGGTCAGCCTATAGTAGACCAGGTATGCCTTCTTCTTGATATGTCTGTATCAGGTGAAAAAAAAGCTGAAGAGGTGGATGTAATAGCGGATGTGTTTGTTTCCATCACAGATGCCATGATCGAAAATGGTGTAGAACCTGATGTCGGATGGCAGGATCCTGAAAGCGGCACTCTGAATATACGCCAGGTACGATCAGAAGAAGAACTGTCTCCCGTTCTTGAAGAAATGATGGGGATGTCCGTAAAGCAAAACGGAATAAGCATATCTGAGTCAGCGATCCTGAACCGTGACAGACTAAGCTTTGCACATGTGGTCGCTGTGGGCGTCAGTCCTGAGCTTGACATGACCCAGATAAGCAACGGTGCGAGAGCCACTCTTATACTGCCTGAAACGGAAACCATCAAATACGGTCAACAAAGGGACGGAACCGGAATCCTGACATTTAACTGCAAAGACTATAAAAAAGAACTCAATAACATAGAGATATAACAGAAGGATAGTCTTATGACCACCGATAAAAAGACAAACAAAAAGTCAATAATAAATGATGCTTCCTCATCTGAATTTCTGGACGCCCGTATGATAAAAGAAAATGGCGCAGTTTCCGGTCACGGTTCTTCTTTAGCTGCGTGCATAATATCGGATATCATCCTGTTTGTCTCTGTTTGCGCCTGCATAAGCGGATTATGGTCTGATATTTCTTTATTTGCAATTACTATGACTGGTTTACCGGTATTATTTTTGCGACTGCTATCGCGCATTAACAAAAAAGTTTTTATGATCGTATGGATCGCCGTACTCGGAGCAGCTGTTGCAACGCTGATCGTCATGCATGTCTCATTTTCAGATGGAGGCAGGCTTTTGGCAAACAGTCTGTTTGATATAGGCGAAACACAGCAGGGATACATATATGACAGATTTGAAGTAAGCGAAGGAGCTGCAGATTCTTCACGGCTCATATGTGCAGGTCTGCTTTCAGTGTTTTTTGCATTAGGTCTTGTTTTGGCAGCCAAACCGCTTGTAAGGCTTTTCACGGCGTTGGGATTGTTTGTTTTTACAGTGTTTGTATGTGCATATTTCGGTATTACGCCCATATATATTTCCGTTATAGGGATACTTGTTTCTCCTGTACTGTATTTTATAGTTTCATCGGGAGTTACGTTTAGAAGCTTTTTGATAGCTGCAGCCGTTTTGGGATCCGTAATAGCTGCAACATCTCTTATAACCCGGGCCGCTGCTCCTGAAAAGAATTTTGTAGTTTCCGAAGCAGAGGAGCGATTAAGGGATATTCTTG
This sequence comes from uncultured Lachnospiraceae bacterium, assembly GCA_902784025.1. Classification (GTDB taxonomy): domain Bacteria; phylum Bacillota; class Clostridia; order Lachnospirales; family Lachnospiraceae; genus UBA4285. The sequence goes on along the minus strand of CACZTF010000052.1, from coordinate 5,989 downwards.
CAGGACGGACTGTTCATTTTGCGAATATGAAATCCGAAAAAGAGGATAAAAAAGATAATGATGAAAAAGAACAGGAAAAGGATGACGATCCGATGCTTGACGAAGCAGAAGCTCCCGGCGAGACAGGCGGATCGATAAACGGGGTTACACTGCTGTTTATCATTATGGCTATATCCGGTATACTTTTCATTCTTTTTGTACCCGCCGTTTTTCTGGATAAAGTAAAAAAGAAACGGGAAAAGAACAGAGAAGGCATGGATAGTGAAGATAATGCTGTTGCCATCAGATCGCATTTTATGTATCTGATGCGCTGGTTCAGATATAAAGGATGGTGCCGTGAGAATGAGTTTTTTGAGGAAGCATTGCCCGATATAGAAAAGGGTATGTCTTCCGAATATGCCGACGCTTTCAAGACTATGCACACAATGTGGCAGGAGGCCTCTTTTTCAGAAAAAGAGCAGACAATGGAAGCCAGAACCCAAATGGAACAATTTGTAAAGGAAAGTGTAGGCTATCTGTGGGATCAGGCAGATTTTAAAGAGAGGATACGGATAAAATATAAATACGCATTATAAAAGGGGGTGTATTGTTATGAAAAAGAAAATAACAATCGCTACTATTCTCGCACTTTGTGCAGGCCTGGGTGTGGCTGGATGCAGGAGCAGGGTTACCGCTTCTTCAGATGCAGACGAGATAAAGAATGCCGAAGATGCACTTGCAACTACAGATGAAGATACTGCTGTCGGACAGTTCATAAAAAATTCGATGTCAAACGAAGAAGAGAACGATACTGAAACAGAGGAGGAAAACAAAAAAGAAAAAGAAGATAAAACCGAGCAGGAAACAGAACAGGATCAGGAAAACGAAACAGAAGATATTCCCGAAGTAACAACTACCCCGCCGGAATCGACAGAAGATGATACTGATGACGGTGACACCAATGATAAAGAAGCAATTCCCACAGAGGATAACAATACTGATCCGGGAAATGAAAAGAAATCTGACGATGATGCCGATAAAGAGTACTCAAAAGATGACAGAAATCACGGTGATGATCTGATCGATCCGGATTCAGACAATAAGACCGACAAAGGTTCAGGGAACGGCACCGGAAACGGTGAGGACGGCGGTCAGGGCGGACCTGGCAACGGAGGAAAATCTCCGGGCATAAGCGACAACACTCCGACAGAACCACCTGAAACACCGCCGGCCGAGGAGGAAAAACCCTCTGAAGAGCCAACAACTTCGGAACCGACGCCATCGGAGGAGAATCCTTCTGAGGAGCTTCCGGATATCAGAGTTATGGTAAGATTTGATGCTGCCGAAGGAGATATAAGTGACTCATCTGCCAGGGAAGTAAAAGTCGGTGAGCAGTACGGAGCCCTTCCTGAATGCAGTAAGGGAGGCTATACATTTGCAGGATGGTTTACCGGCGAAAACGGAAGCGGCATCAGGATAAACGGGAGCAGTGTGGTAAGCATTGAGGAAGATCATACTCTTTATGCTTTTTATGTGCAAAGAGAAATACATAATGTACATTTTGTCCATGAAGGGGTAAAAGGAAATTACTGGATAGGAAATGCTGCCGATGAAAACCGTCAGGTTTATGTAGGAGATACCTATGGTTCAGCTTTTCCGGTGCCGAAAACAAGGAGCGGCTACACATTTCTGGGCTGGTATGATGCGCCGGTGGGGGGAAATCCGGTAAGCAATAATGATACTTTTACAGCAAATACGGATATAGAGCTTTATGCCCATATGGACTACGATCCCCTGCCTTACTGGACAGGGATACTGAATAACGTAAACGGTTATCCTTGTCAGAATCTGGGTACCATCTGTGAGTATGATGAGCCCAATGTTCCCGTGACGAACTCTCTGTTTATCGCAAGACTGGGAAGAGGACCCGTCCAGGCAGCTGACAGCTCTACTGCGGGAATGACTACGGAAGAGATCATCAAGGCTAAACCAAATACACGTGTGATGATAAAGATCATTTCAGATATAAGCAATGCAGATGCTGTAGCTTCTGAAGTACTGGGCAGGTATCCCGTAACATACCCTTATCAGAACAGGGCACTTTATATAATACCTGCTGAAGCAGAGTCCGGGTATCCTGCTGTCACTCTTGTTTACAATCTTGCGATCAAAATGGAACTGTGGCCTGAATCTTTTGAAAACAACCAGGCACTCAATCCATGGGGGCTGGATGCTTTGAATAAGGCGGTAGAAGAACTGGGCGTTCCGTACCCTACTATCATTCATTACGGCTATTAAAAATATCCCTCATATGGGGTTAAATTAAAAAAAAAATAGTAATAAAATAATTGAAGGAATAATGATGAAAAAGTTTCGGGTGGATCCTTTTTTATCAGAATTCAATAATTGTAGTTTTATTCAAAACACGAAAGGAGGAATTTGATTTGTTAAGAAAAGTTAAAGCGATATCCGGGGTGATAATTGCTGCAGGGCTGGCCATGGGCGCCACTGTTACGCCTGTACTCGCGGCAGACAGCACTGAATACTCCGGCAAGACTGTAATACTTTACTCCGGTAACTTAAGAGGAGACGTTGATGCATATGCAAAGCTGGCTACCGCAAAAAAAGATTATGAATCTAAAGGAGCTACCGTATATCTTGTAGATGCAGGAAATCATCTTCAGGGAAGCACATATGCAAACACAGACAGAGGACTGGGTATCTATAATCTCATGGATGCTGCCGGTTATGAAGTTGCTGCCATGGGTACATATGATTTTGTGTATGCAGATGCGACTACCGGTATTTCATGGCATGGAAATCTCCATAAGTTCTATACGCAGGCAGAATTAAAGACCGGCGCTCCTGAAGAGACCTATTCTCTGGGGCCCAGAACTGATGCGACAGACACCAGACCTGCAAAGGCACCTGTTGCCTTTAGTGTTATCGCGACAAATATGGATATTGCAGCTGAAAATACCGGTTACTATTCATTTACAAAAACTACAAACAGAAACAACGGAACCCTGAATGTAGGCTTTATGGCACTTTCGGATCCATCCACCCCCGATATTATGCAGGATGACTACATGCTGGGCTATAACTATACTGAAACCGTTACACCTCCGGCCGCAGATGTTGTGATCTGCCTTGATAATAACAAGACTCCCGTTTCGGATAACGGAGCAGATTTCACCATATGTGCACCTACAGATGGTGAAATGGTATACGGTGCCGTTGTCATAGACGATGAAGAAAAAACGGTGATCGGTGAAGAAAATTTTACACTGGATTCTTATGCACCTGATGCAACAGTAGCTGCTCTTGCAAATGATATCAAGAGTAATGCACTTCCTGTAATAGCAACATCAGATTTCAATCTTGAAGCAGCTGACAGGGTAGGCTGGAGAGGCGAGATAAACATGGGTGATCTTGTTTCTGATGCTCTTGTCTGGTATGCACAGAACAAAATGCCTGAGTTTCAAAAGGATGTGCCCCTTGTAGGTATCATCAACGGCGGTAACTGCGATCAGTTCATCTATTCTGGTGATATTAATACCGTTGATGTTCTCAGAGGTCTGCCCTTCTCCCCCAACGGTATAGGTATCATTTACGTTACAGGTCAGGAGCTTCTTGAGACGATAGAGGCCTCCCAGAACATGGATAACAAAAGATATGATGATAAAAGATGCCCCGGTTTTGCACAGGTTTCGGGTATGGAATATGTGATCGACACTACGGCTGATTATGATGAGGGCGAGGAGTACGGTAACTTCTTCCTCCCTGCATCCGTAAAGGTTGTTACCATAAAAAGCATCAACGGTGAAGCTTTTGATCCTGAAAAAACCTATGCAGTCGTAGCGGACAATGTTCTTATCAAAAACGGAAACGATACATATGCAAAGCTTAAGGAAGTGTATACAAGAGCAACAGACGCCGAGAATCCGGAAGGCACCTATATCGACAACGGAAACGGTCTGCTTGTGCGTCATATAGTTGAAATGTATATGGAAGAAGAGCTCGGCGGCGTGATACCTGCTGAGTATGAGACTTCCCAGGGCAGAATAATAACCTGTGAAGGTCATGCTCATACAGAGATCATAAATTCTGTCGCAGCAACATGTACCACAGAAGGATATTCCGGTGATGTTCACTGTTTAGATTGTGATACCATACTTGAGTATGGAGAGGTACTGGATAAACTTTCCGATACAGGAGATCACCAGTGGACAGTTAGTGATGATACGGACGCCGAAGGCTGGAAGGTCGTTAAAGAACCTACCACAGATGAAGAAGGTCTTGCTGAAAGGGTTTGCTCTATAGATAACGCTAAAGAGTCCAAATCCATAGACAAACTTCCTCAGGAAGATCCCATGGGCTGGGTAAAAACACCTGAAGGTTATAAGTATTATTCCAAGGACGGCGCATACACAGGCTGGCATAAGATGGGAAAAGCCGAAGGTGAAAAGACTCCTCATTGGTCATATTTCACTAAAGACGGAATTCTTGTAACAGGATGGAAGCACTTTACAAAAGCAGACGGCGAGAAAGTAGATCACTGGTCATATTTCGGAGATAACGGATGGCTCAGAACAGGCTGGCAGTATCTGACCAAAAAGGATGGTGAAAAAACTCCTCATTGGTCATATTTCGGTGATAACGGATGGCTCAGAACAGGCTGGCAGCATCTGACCAAAAAGGACGGTGAAAAAACTCCCCACTGGTCATACTTTGGTAATAACGGATGGCTCAGAACAGGCTGGCAGCATCTGACCAAAAAGGACGGTGAAAAAACTCCCCACTGGTCATATTTCGGTGATAACGGCTGGATGAGAACCGGTTGGCAGGATATGGGCAAAGGAACAAAGAATCCTGACGGCAACGCTGCAAAACACCGTTCATATTTTGGCGATAACGGTTGGTTAAGAACCGGTAGTCAGACTATAAACGGAAAGAAATATGTTTTTGATTCCAAAGGATGGTTAACAAAGTAAAAAATAAAGGGGCTGTCACGATCAGCGATCGATCACCCTTAAAAGCATAAAAAATCCGGCTATGTAATATGGCCGGATTTTTTTGATATGTAAGATGATCACTTTCATATTTTATATCTATAACTAACCACCAACTCAACTATAAGATTCGGAGCTATATACGGAATTGTTTTCATACCGTTAAAATCATTAAAGCCGATTGAAGCGCCTATTTCACCACCAGTAACGGTTAAACGTGGTCTATGCCAATTACCATACTTATCAATTGTGATTTCCGCTTTTGCCTTGCCGCTTGATGAGAAAAGCTTAACGAACTCGTCAACAGTACTCACATTTTCAATTCCGTCAAAAATATCTGATAGAGGTGCGGTAACAGATAACATGTATGCATCACGAGTCAACGGTATAATCCCATCTTTATGTGGTTGATAAAACTCTACGTAATAATTTGTACCCGGTATACTTTTATCCGACATAAAATGACCTCCATGTGTATGAGAAAACCCCAAGTCACCATACCGATCCTTAAATGTACCATAATTCATTTTACTTATATCAGATACTATTTTTTTTATTCCAAAAGATTTTATTTCTTTCAGCCAGCCGTTTTTGTCTGCCTTATAGTTCTTTCCGTTTACAGTCACATTCTGACTAACCCTGAGCCATCCGTTATTTCCGAAATATGACTGGTGTTTTGCTGAGTTTCCATCCGGATTTGATGTTCCTTTTCCCATATTCTGAAGACCGGTTCTCATCCAGCCGTTTTCTCCGAAAAAGCTCCAGTGTTTTGCCACGTTCCCGTCAGGTTCTGACGTGCCTTTACCAAAGTGTATCCAGCCGGTTCTCATCCAGCCGTTATTTCCGAAATAGCTCCAGTGTTTTGTCACGTTTCCGTCAGGTTCAGATGTTCCTTTCCCGAGCTGTACCCAGCCTGTGCGAAGCCATCCGTTGCTTCCGAAATAGCTCCAGTGTTTCTTTACATTTCCGTCAGGGTTAGCCGTGCCTTTACCAAGCTG
>CACZTF010000051.1 GCA_902784025.1 uncultured Lachnospiraceae bacterium | reverse complement strand
TGATGTTTTGAAGGTTATACCTGTACAGTATCTTGATACAAACGGATTCCCCGTTCAGCTTGAAGCAGGAAAGACCACCCAGCAGATACTTGCCGGATTATAAGATTTTAGTACATTAAATAACCATAGTCTAATAAAAAAGCCTCTTATTTTTTAATGAGAGGCTTTTTAATAATGACGGAGGTGTCATTTTTATAACTTATATGAAAGGAGAATACCATGAAATTTTATATATGTTCACATTGCAAAAATATAATAACCAAGATAGATGATAAGGGTGTGCCGGTAGTATGTTGCGGCGAGCCTATGAAGGAACTCGTTCCCGGAACTTCGGACGGAGCTTTTGAAAAGCATGTTCCCGCTATTGAGATCAATGGAAGTAAAGTTACAGTTAAGGTAGGTGAGGTAGCACATCCCATGATGGAAGAGCATTTCATTCAGTGGGTGATCCTGGAAACGGATAAAGGATTTATGAAGAAAGATCTCAAGCCCGGACAGGAGCCTGTAGCAGAATTTGTTCTTGCAGACGGTGAGAGTGCAACAGGCGCATATGAATATTGTAATCTTCATGGTCTTTGGTATAAGGAAGTATGATCTTAAAAGAAAGCATGATCTGAATCTGATCATGAATTGCACAGATAATTTGATTTTAAATGTATGATCGATAAAGTGTTAAACAAAGTATGGTCATATGCAAAAAAGGAAATCCGAATAGATGATAGAAATAGATAATATCAGTAAAAAGTTTGATAACGTGGATGCGCTCACTGATGTGAGCGCACAGATCCGCGAAAGTGAAGTATTCGGACTCATTGGTACAAACGGAGCAGGGAAAAGCACCCTGCTTCGTATTATGAGTGGGATACTGAGACCGGACAAAGGAAATATCAGGATCGATCAGCAGGATGTGTATGAAAATATTCCTGCAAAGACAAATCTGTTTTATATATCCGATGATCAGTTCTTTTTTCCGAATGATAAGCCAAGGGATATGATGAGCTTTTATAAAGGCTGTTATCCCACTTATGATGAGCAAAGATTCGAAGAACTGTTAAATGTTTTTGAACTTCCAAATGAAAGAAAGATCAGTACCTATTCCAAGGGAATGAAAAAACAGTTGTTTGTTGCCCTGGGACTGGCAGCCGGCACAAAGTATCTTTTCTGTGATGAGACTTTTGACGGACTGGATCCTCTAATGCGCCAGAAGGTTAAAGCCCTTTTCAAAAATGAAATGGAGAAAAGAAAACTGACTCCGGTCATTGCTTCCCATTCATTGAGAGAGCTTGAAGACATATGCAATCATATCGGACTGCTTCATAAAGGAGGCATTCTTTTTTCAAGAGACATGAATGATATGCAGCTGGGTGTACACAGGATAAACCTGATCTTAAAGCCCGGTAAATATCTTGAAGAAATAAAGGAACTGGATGTGATTTCAGATAATCCCAACGGAAGTATCCACATGCTTACGGTAAGGGGAGATATTGAAAAAATAAAAAGTATGCTTAATGCATCTGATCCTGTTTTTTATGAAGAAGTACCCCTTACTCTTGAAGAAGTATTCATCTGTGAAACCGAAAGCTTTATAAAAAAATTAAACAATCCCGCCGCCGGTGAGGAGGTAAACGAAAATGACGTCAAAGAACTTATTTCTTAATTTAATGAAAGAAGATATAAGACGCAGGCTTTTTATTCCTGCCATATCTCTTGTCATATTCTTTTTCTGGTTCCCGGTGTCCACACTTATTTCATTTGTGCCCCAGAGTATCAGATTTAATGATGAACCAATTAAAAAGGAAGAACTGATCAATGGCATGATCCGTGCTTTTAATTCTTTGTGTAATAACAGGGGTCTTACCTTTGTGTTGATAGTACTGTTTGTGATTGCGGCTTTTACCGGATTTAATTTTCACTTTAAGGCAAACAAAGCTGATTTCCTTCACGGCATACCCGTAAACAGAAAAATACTTTATCTGGTATTTATTACGGATGGATTTTTGATGGTCTATCTTCCCGTATTTTTAATGAGTGTGATAGGTACTGTTTTTATGGCGATAAGAACAGGAAAACCGGATCCGTTTTTAATACTGTTTTCCTGTCTGTTTTATAATCTTACCAGAGGTGTGCTCTGTTATGCCTGCGCCATACTTGCGGTAATGATCACGGGAAATGTCATCAGTGCATTTTTGGGACTGATGTTTATATTCTTTTATCCTACGATCATTTCATACAGCATACTGGGGATGCATGTAAATTATTTTGCTACTTATTATGCTCAGGAAAAGATCATGGAATCCATGGCAAAATATACATCGGCTTTTATCTATTCCATGATGGATGATCCGGAAGATCTGCCGATGATGATACTATCTGCCGTTGTTGCCTTATTGTTGGCTTTTATCCTGTTTTTCATTTCATATGTATTATATGAAAAGCGTGCCATTGAAACTGTGGGAAAAGCAATAGCTTTCAGAAAAGCGGAAGCCCCCATCAAGTTTTTACTGGTAGTTCCCATAGCTATAGGAGGTGCGGTTTTATTTGAAAACATAGCCGGAATCCCTACGGCGGTTTTCGGTTTTGCCTGCGCGCTTTTGATCTCACACAGTGTGCTTGAGATCATATATAATTCCGATTTTAAAAAGCTGTTTTCACATCCGCTGCAGATGGTGGCCTGCGGCGTATTGGGAATGGTGATCTACCTGGGATTCTGCTTTGATGTCACAGGCTATGACAGTTTTATTCCATCCAAGGCTTTGGTAAAAGATGTGGGAGTATACAGCAATGTGCTTGAAAATAATATGTCAGAGCTTAATGTTAAAGTGACAAAGGATGATACGAAATACATGTATGGAGAT
>CACZTF010000050.1 GCA_902784025.1 uncultured Lachnospiraceae bacterium | reverse complement strand
GAGGTTATTGAGAAGGATAATAAAAACAAGACAAAGGTTAAGCTGGAAAGTGTCGTTACGGTACTCGATACAGAATTTAACGAAGAACTGGTATATACCATAGTCGGTCCTTCAGAGGTAAATGCTCTCGAGAATAAGATTTCCGACGAGTCACCCCTCGGTGTTGCACTTATGGGCAAGAAAAAAGGAGACACCGTTGTGATAAATGCACCGGCAGGCGAGATCGAATATAAGATACTTATGGTGAAAAACTGATCAGGCACAGACCCGTAAAATAATTCAGATATATTTATTATAGAAATGATCCGGAAATTATGTCAGAAAGGAAAAGAAAAGTGGCCGAAAATACAAAGGTGATTGAAACAGATACAAATGAGCAGATAAGAAACAGGAAAGAAAAACTCTTCGGCCTTCAGTCAGAAGGCAGGGATCCGTTTCAGATTACGAAGTATGATATAAGTGATCATACAACAGATATAAAAGAAGATTATGAGAACTATGAGGGTAAAGAAGTTTCCATAGCCGGACGTATGATGTCAAGACGCGTTATGGGAAAAGCTTCGTTTGCAAATGTAGCAGACCGTAAAGGTAATATCCAGCTTTACGTTGCACGTGACGAGATCGGAGAAGAGGAATACAAGGCTTTCAAAAAGTTTGATATAGGCGATATCGTGGGAGTAGAGGGAACTGTTTTCAAGACGAAGACAGGTGAGATATCCGTACATGTGACAAAGATCACGCTTCTTACGAAGAGTCTTCAGGTATTACCCGAAAAGTTCCATGGTCTTAAGGACATGGATCAGAGATATCGCCAGAGATATGTAGATCTTATAGTAAATCCTGAAGTGCGCGATACCTTTGTAAAAAGATCTGCTATCCTTAAGGAGATAAGGGATTTCCTGGGGGGCAGGGATTTTATAGAGGTTGAGACTCCTCTTTTGGTGGAAAATGCAGGCGGTGCCGCTGCGAGACCCTTCACTACACATTATAATGCGCTGGACCAGGACATTAACCTGCGTATCTCCCTTGAACTGTACCTTAAGAGGCTTATCGTAGGCGGAATGGAAAGAGTTTACGAGATCGGACGAGTGTTCAGAAATGAGGGTGTGGACACCAGGCATAATCCTGAATTTACCCTGCTTGAGCTTTATCAGGCCTATACAGATTATAATGGCATGATGGAACTTACTGAAAGTCTTATCCGTGATGTATGCAGGAAGGTAAACGGAACAGCGGTTATTCCATATGGCAAGAAGGATGAGGACGGGAACGGAGATGTCATAGAGATAGATTTTGAGTCCCCCTTTAAGCGGATAACCATGATAGATGCCGTTAAGGAATATGCAGGAGTGGATTTCAATGATATTCCTGATACAGAGACTGCTAAAAAGATCGCTAAAGAAAAGGGCGTTGAGTTTGAGGAGAGACATGAAAGGGGTGATATCCTGAGTCTTTTCTTTGAGGAGTTCTGTGAGGAAAAGCTGGTACAGCCTACATTTGTGATCGATCATCCCATAGAGATATCTCCTCTTACAAAGAAAAAACCGGGATCGAACGGACTCACGGAGCGCTTTGAGCTTTTTGTGGCAGGAAGAGAACTGGCGAATGCATATTCTGAGTTAAACGATCCCATTGATCAGAGGGAGAGATTTGAGGCACAGGAAAAGCTGAAAGCTGCAGGAGATGATGAGGCCCAGTCTCTGGATGAAGATTTCCTGAACGCACTTGCATACGGAATGCCACCTACGGGAGGCGTGGGGATAGGTATAGACAGACTGATCATGCTGCTTACCAATGAAAGCAGTATCAGAGATGTATTACTTTTTCCTACATTGAAATCATTATCTTAATAAATGTGGCCATCCATATTCAGACTTTTACGAGACGACAACGGTCGTCTTTTTTTTGCTGTTAAAAGATGGCGCCATTCTGTCAAATAAAAAAAGTGTGTTAAGGGAAATGTCCCCTGACACACTTTCAGTAAATATAGCGGAGACGGTGGGATTCGAACCCACGTGGCGGTTGCCCGCCAAACGCATTTCGAGTGCGCCCCGTTATGACCACTTCGAT
>CACZTF010000049.1 GCA_902784025.1 uncultured Lachnospiraceae bacterium | reverse complement strand
GTCCTGAATCAAAGTTTTGCCCTGCTCCTGATAAAGAGTATGGTTATCGAACACGTCTGTAAAGGTCCAGTCCATCTCTCCGTCAACTATACTGCGCACAGTAATTGTAAGAATTCCGCCCCAGGGATCCTGTCCGGAAAACTGTGTTCCAACGTACTCTTCATACGCGTCATCGGAAACCGGTAGTTTCTCATCTTTGGAGTTTCCACAGGCTGCCAGAATGAATGCAGTCATTACGATTACGGAAGCAATAAGCAATACACCTTTTTTCATTTCTCGTTTTTCCTTTCGAATCTATGTCAATGCGTTTGCACCGGTCTTCGGAAAAAAATTATAATATACTTTTTCTTTCCGAACAATTCCGGATAACAAAAAAGGACTTCCAATCGGAAGCCCCCTGATGCGAAGCCACTTGGCTATTTCAGATATTCCGTGAAGAATTGTTCAATCTTGTCAAACGGGATCACGTCCAGATTATCATAAAGATCTGTATGAACCGCATTCGGAATGATCATCAGTTCCTTGTTGTCTGTATACTTGCTGTCTTTCGTCATATTTTCATATGCCTCTTTTCCAAGATAGCAAGAGTGCGCCTTCTCACCATGGATTATAAGGACAGCACTTCTGATCTCTTTGGAATACTGCAGGATTGGCTGATTAATAAATGACTGGCACCCTGTCACATTCCATCCCTCATTTGAGTTCAGGGAACGTTCATGATATGCGCGTCCTTTATAATACTCACTATAATCTTTCACGAAAAACGGTACTTCTTCCGGAACCGGCAGCGGAAGGCATCCTCCTGCGCGTTTATAAGAACCGCTTTTACAATCTTCCAAACGCTGCTCGCACATAGCCTTCTTTTTCTCAAATCGTTGCTCTTCAGAATCTTCAGAATCAAAATATCCTTTGGCATTGACACGCGTCATGTCATACATCGTTGAAGCTACCGTAGCTTTTATTCTTGTATCAAGAGCTGCTGTATTAAGGGCCATACCGCCCCAGCCGCAAATTCCTATGATTCCGATACGCTCCTTATCGACCTTGTCATTCAGGGAAAGATAATCCACAGCTGCCATAAAATCTTCAGTATTGATATCCGGGGAAGCCATATATCTCGGCTGACCACCGCTTTCACCTGTAAAAGAAGGATCAAATGCAATTGTCAGGAATCCTCTTTCTGCCATGATCTGAGCATAAAGACCCGAGCATTGCTCTTTCACCGCGCCGAACGGACCGGATACTGCAATGGCTGGAAGTTTCCCTTCTGCACCCTTGGGAACATACATATCTGCTGCTAAGGTGATCCCATATCTATTATCAAATGTCACTTTACTATGGTCTACCATATCACTCTTCGGAAAAGTTTTATCCCATTCTGTTACCAGATTCAGTTTTTCCATGTTCATTATTCCTCCGTTCTCTTCATTGTTTTTTAACTGTCATCATGATACAATCAAATTATAAAACCTAAACTTGACTTTAGGTCAAGAACTTTATAAAAAGGAGTTATTTATGTATACGATCGGACAAGTCGCTGAAATGTTTCAGTTACCCATATCCACACTTCGGTACTATGACAAAGAAGGTCTGCTCCCAGGTATTGAACGCAAATCCGGAAGACGCCTTTTCAGTGATGTTGAAATTGAAGCTCTGCATGTGATCGAATGTCTGAAGGCATCCGGGCTGGAAATCAGAGAGATCAGACAATTTATGAAATGGTGCATCGAAGGTGCGGAAACTTATGGTAAACGAAAAGAGTTGTTTGAAGCCAGAAAAAAAGCAGTGGAAGAAGAAATGACAAGGCTACAGAAAACTCTGGATTTAATCCGTTTCAAGTGCTGGTACTATGAGCAGGCGATAAAAGACGGTACAGAAGAAAAGCTTCAAGCGATGATTCCGGATAAACTGCCGAAAGAACTCCGGGAACTTTATGACAACGGGCATCAATAAAAAAGGACTTCCGATTGGAAGTCCTTTATCTTTCGAGCGATAGACGGGGCTCGAACAAACGATTGAAATCTCCTCGAACCCAATAATAACAAGGAGTTTCGGGTAATGCAGGCAACTAGGTGCACCAGAAAGGTGCACCATTTTACAATTCTGTTTTTCTTTAATCACAGCCAAAATCTTAAAGGATTAATAAGATTTTTTCTTTCCGCATACAGAACACTTTTTTATCAATCCGCCTTTAAACTCTCCGCCACAATAAGCGCATTTGTTCTCGCTTGCCCAACGCCGACCTTTCACTTCTTGTAGTACTCCCTCACGGAATTCATCAAGCATATGAGGACATTCAATTTCTTCTAATGCTTCACAGCTAAAGAAAACCTCTTTAATAGGTGGGAAGAATTCATTTTTGATCATTATTTTTTTAGATTTTCGCATTTAGAGAATATTTACAGCGGCTAGTTCTCTGGCAATTATTTCATATTTTTCATCCGTCCAACATAATACCAGATCATTTATTACCGGTGTTGATGACCTGATCGGATACATTTTCAGACGATTCCGATTGCGGAAGAGAACGTCCCAGCCAATATTTACACCTTCTCCCATCATCAACTTTGTTTCCATGCTTTCCGCATCGTCAAAGTATTCTATTGCTTTAGGAGAAATGTTATGTGCAGCAAAATCATTCAGAACCCGCTGCGAGGCATCTTTTGAGAAACGATTGCTCAGCAGGTAGATCGTTTCATCAGCAAGATCCGGGATTTCAATGTTTCTTTTGTTCGCGAGAGGATGCGTTTTCGCCAGGATGATTGCCGGCGACATCTCAACATTTGAGACTTTACAGGAAGAATTAAGCTCTGAGAGCAGTTCTGAGCCAAATGTCAAAAGCAGATTGATCGAACCTTTTTCCAGTTTTTCTTCAAGCGTAACGGTTCCGGAAACAACGGTTTCAATGACCCGGTCCGGATGATTGATTTTATAATTTTGAATGATCTCAATGGCACAGTCGACAATCCAGCTGATAGCGTGGATTCCCAGAACGACCTTGTTTTCCTGTTTTTTATTCGCGTCTTTTGCCCTTTCCAGACAATGAAGTATTTCATCTACTGACTTATTCCAACCGACATATAAAATCTCTCCTGCCGGGGTCAGCCGAAGTTTTCTTTTATTTGAACGGTCAAACAACTGCAGATCCAGTTCTGCTTCCAGAGCTTGGATCTGACGTGACATAACCTGCTGGGTTACAAATTTATTCTCCGCAGCCTGATGAAAATTCATCGTTTTTGCAACCTCGAGGAAATATTCAATCTGTGAAAAAGTCATTTCGTTTTCCTTTCTTTAAAAACAACTGCAGATTGATTATAATCATTCCCTTTAAGAACTGCAAATTGCTGCAACGGCCTTAATCCACTTCAAACATGACCGTTTTGAATCCATCTCTTTGAACTATTTTCGCATGGCAGGATGCCGGAAGCTTCTGCCGGTATTCCTCAGCATTTTCTTTTGTGATTCCTCCAATCAACGCGTTCACTTCGCTGCCCTCTTCCAGTGTTACTGCGCCCAAAGCATACGGCAGGAATTCCGGATATTTTGCTGTCTGTCCGTTTGCCACCATAACAGATTTGAAGCTTGCTTTTCCACTCAGTTCGATCCACTCCGTATCAAAGGAACCGCACTTATTACAGATAAACACGGGCGGGAATTCAACATTATTGCAGCAGGTGCATTTTCTTCCCATGATTTTGCCTTCTTCGAGCTTATCATAAAAAGTCTTTACAATTTTTTCCATATCTTTCTTTTCCATTTCTGTCTCCTGCTTTTATGCTTCCTTCGTTCTGATAATTGCTGCCGTTACATTCTGACTTCCGCCAAACCCGCGGAGCATAACTGTCTTTGGCAGTTTTTTCACCTGATGTTCTCCGCAGTCCCCGCGCATCTGATGCACCGCTTCATAAAGATCTGCAAGACCGCTTGCCGCATGAGCGTGTCCGAAGGATGTTCTTCCTCCGTTCGTATTAAGTGGTTTATCCCCGTCAAATCTTGTTCTGCCTTCTTTGATATATTTCCAGCCTTCACCTTCCGGCAGATATCCTGCAATTTCTGCAGACACCAGCTGCGAAGGAATCATGAAATCATTGACATACATCAGATCCAGTTCTTCCGGTTTCACTCTGGTTAACTCATATACTTGTCTAACAGCCTCTCTTGTAGCATGAATCTCCAGATTGTGATTGCTTGACTCTAAGCAGGCGCTCCCGATTCCTAAAACCTCGATTGGTTTTTTGTCCGTAAACTGTGAAACCATTTCTGTCGGGCAGACAATGACTGCAGCGGCGCCATCACATTTGATCTCGGTGCCGAGCACTCTTAAATATTCACCCATTTTCGGATTTTCTTTATCGCTTAGCATAAAGTCCATGACATTATCATAGCCTGCAGCCTTCGCGATCTCCGGGAAATCCACTTTAGAAATAGAGAGTGGATGATGAACAGCATTATACCGGTTGTTAAGCGCCATATGGCAGATGACTTCATCCATTTCTTTAACACTCAGCCCGTACGTTCTTGCATAATACTCTGCTGAATCATCAAAATTGATCACCGGTCCCGCCATCATTCCCAATGTGTATGCTTTATCATAGATCCAGCGGGTCGTCTCGAGGAACTCCTCCATCGGGATCCGTCTGCGGAAACAAGATGGCTTATAGGGAATTGCTATCGCGTCGCCAAATTCCACGCAGCCGGAAAGAACAACATTGTATTTCCCGGAAGCGACTGCATTCACGGCCTGCTCCAGAGCAAGATAACCGGTGCAGCAGGCTTCTGAATGATGAATGGAGCCTTTCCCTTTCATGCCGACCCAGTTCGCAACCATGATGTTAGGTGTAATGTAATCACACCCCATTGGATTCGCCTGTCCGTGGAAATAGTAATCTACATCCTTAGGTGTCACCCCCGCATCCTTCATCGCTTCCATTGCAGCGTAGCCAAACAGTTCCCCTTCGGTAAGACCTTCTGTTGCCGGATCTTCCAAGGTATTCATAAACGGTGTGCAGCCGACGCCAATAATGGAGACACTTCTGCTGTATGGATTCAGTTTTGTCTGATTAACAACCGTGTTCACATTCGTCCCTTTTTCCTTTCTGTTTTCTATCTACTTATTCAGCGCGGGAAATCCAATCCGGTATTCGCTGACCAGTTCCTTGAAGTTTTCATTGTAATTCTTTTTAATATCCTCAATTCCGATTGCTGCTTTTTTATGGCCTTTTGCAATATTTTCGATATGAAGGTCCTGACCATAGGGTGCCCATCTGCTCTTTGTAAGTTCCTCTTCTGTAAAGGAAACGCATAGTTTTCCGTCCCTCACTTCCACACTGCCCTTTACATTGCACTGCGGACAGTATACAGAACCATCCGGGTCGACGCGCAGCAGATTGCTGTGGCAGTATGTGCATATCCCTTCTGTTCCGACATACTCTGCGTTCTTACCTGTTTCTTTCTTATAATTAACCGCATTCGCAACATTCACTCCCATTTGATGCATACGCTCCGTAACTTCCGGGCTGAGCATAACTGTCTGGAAAGCATTCAGGAAATCAAAGTGAACCGAGTCGATGACCCCGTTATAAACTCCGACCAGTTCCATTGTGATCATACGCATAATATTCGGGGTATAATCGGTCCAGTCTGTTCCGCCAATGGAAAAGCAAGCGCCGACTTTGCAGGCTTCCACACTCTGTGTAACTTTTCTATAATCCCCGCTCGCATGCATTTTATTTAAGAAACGGATCAGGATCCCCGGTGGCAGAAGGTTATATGCCGGAGCAGAAACAATGATCGCGTCTGCCGACCGCATCTGCATTTCGATGAAATGAAAATGATCCTGGTCAACACCATGAACACAGCGGAAATCATAATCCCCCGCAATATGTTTCTTCATACAAGTCTCACATCCGATGCAGGATTTGATCTCTGCATCCTGCAGATTCACAAACCCGACTTCCGCCCCCGGGTCCACACTGCGAACGCCGTTCAGCACTTCCGTCATCATTAACTCCGTATTACCGTTTTTTCTACCACAGCAAATTCCAAATACTTTCATTATTCTTCCTTTCTTCAGGCAATGAGCCGCCGTGTTATGGGCGGCTCATTCCTGTAAATATGAGGTTTATTATGCAGCAAGATACCACGTTTATTTTCTGCCAGCCAGGACATCATCCAATGGTTTTCCGGCTGCAGCACGTAATTTATCATCTTTGTTCTTAACCATAGACGGTTTGAAGATCAGGAGCATGATCACACTTGCAAGACCAAGAATTCCCGTCAAAAGGAAATCGAAGTTATATCCAAGTGAGAACAGGATTGCTGCTACGATTGCCGGAGCAAAGGCCTGGATAAAGTTTGCCAGCGGGTTCACTCTTGCGAATACGGACGGGAAGTCCTCTATTCTCCAATACTGCACAACACCGGATACGGTAAAGTTGGAAGATGCGCCCATGAAAACACCAAGGCAAAGGAGCGCTGCTACCAAAGTTCCCGGAGTTTTAATCATTCCCAGAATTCCGGCTGCTACCATAAAGCAGGAAGCAATGATCATTGCTTTTTTCGTACCAAACTTTGTGTCAAGGAGACCCAGCACATAGGACCCGATGCAGGCGATCACAGCGATCGATAACGTGACCAGTGTAAACTGTGTTCCGCCCAGCGGGAAATAGGTGCCGATGATCGTTGTAGACTGTGTCATGATACCAATGGAAGTAAGAAGCAGGAAGCCCATCGGCAGCGTCAGCAGCCAGAAAGCTGCGCTTGTGATCGTCTCTTTGAATGTCCAGACTGTTGTCTTTCTGTTTTCAATCTCCTGAAGCATCATCTGCTGTGCAATTTCAGGAGACATGTTTTTGTCATTATCTCTGTATGCACCGCACTGCTCCGGGAAATCAGGAACCAATGCGATACCAATGATCAGACCGATGATGCAGGCAATCAGGTATGGCAGAAGAGCCATCGTCATGCTCGGTCCGCCTTCTGCAGAAAAGACAGATGCGATGAAAGTTGTGATCAGTGCGTTTCCTGCAGGGAATGCAATCGTAACCAGACCCATGAACGTTCCTTTTCTTCTCGGGAACCACTGTCCGACAAGAATGCCGATACTGAAGGTACACCACATTGCGATAAACACACAGGTGAAGAAGAAGCAGATAATCCAGATCCATGTTGACGTAAACGGATTGATAAATGTGATGGAACAGCAGAATGCCATTGCGATCACGCCTAAGATTGCTGCAAATCTCTTGACACTCTTCAGTTTACCGATGGAGCGGCTTAAGATCAGCTGGATAATAACGCCGACAATATATCCGGCAGTATAAATGTTTGCTACAAAGTTTTCACTCTGGCCAGCGGCACCGGAGATCGTAGATCCCAGAACATTCATCGGCCAGTTTGTAAATGCGACCATTGCAATATATGCAAGGAACTGATAGATGAATAGCATCCATCCCCGAAAACCAAAACCTCTCACTTTTGTTTGCATAATTCTTCCCTCCTGTTTTAAAAATCTAAACTATTAATTAATATTTCCCATATTCAAACGCAGTTTCCATCATGGCTTCCACGTTTTCTACCGGAACGTCATCGATCGTATCGGAAAGGTCAAAGATATATCCACCGTCCACCGCACAAATATCAAACAATTCTTTTACAGCGTCACGAACCTGATCTGGTTTTCCGAGACGAAGGACCTGAGAGCTTAAGCCACCGGAAATACAGTGATCTTTTCCGACAATTCGTTTTGCTTCCTTCATGTCCACATCCTCAAAGTGATACAGACATTTTCCCGGGGTGATTTCTTTGATCCGCTCTAAACGGCTATCATATTTTCCTTCCGTATATACCAGTGGCGTATATCCCATCTGGATCAGTCCTTCCAGCATACGCTGAAGTGTCGGCCAGTAGAATTCATCATACTGCGCCGGACTCATAAATCCATCCAGCCCCTTATGCAGCGGAATAAAGACAAACAGACCGTTTGCATGCTGCATCTGACCGACTGCTCCAAAGAAGGAAGACGGATAAAACATTTCCACAGCCTGGTGCACTTCTTCCGGATTCTCGTACAGATCAGCCATCGTATCAATTGTTCCGCGCAGCGTGTCTGACAGCATGTCAAACGCAGTTGTGGTGACGGCTCCTGCCCAGATCGGATATCCCATTTCCATCATTTCCTGTTCAAATGCTGCGACTCCCCCAAGCCACGCTGCGCTCATTTGTCCTACTTCATGCAGATTCTTCGCAATTTCCACGATCTGCGGATTTGCAAACTGTACCATTCCTGCAGGAATTGAATAAGCGCTCATCAGCGGAATATTGAAGTTCTGAAGCCCTGCCAATGCGCCATAAGTTCTCGGAAGCCATTTATGCATATACCATCCGGATGCGTCCGAAAGAAGTTCCGGATATTCTCCATCTGCAAGATACGGTTTTTCTATATATTGAAAAATGTTTCTCGGATCCACCTTGGTTCCCGGTCTTCCCGGCCAGTCAAACAATTTTGCATCCAGTTTATCCATGATCGGACCCTGTCCCAAGAAAAGAGACGCATATCCAATTGCCATATCAGGCTGGAAATGATTAAGGAATTTCCGATATGCATCTTTTGCCTTTTCTACATCATAAAAGCACTCAGCCATCGTATATCCCGCCCATAAATATGGGAATGACTGGAAAAAGGGAACAACCGGTACACGATCTGTTTTTTCCATCGCAATTGCTTTTTTAATTCGTCCTAATCTTTCATCATATAACTCTTTGTTGGTTGCCATGTTCTTCCTCCCAACTTTCATAAAACATTTATCCAGGAATGATTCTCCAAAAATGATTTTTGTAAGATAATCGTATTCGAAAGAGAAGTAAAAGAAAAACAGTTATTATGTTCCTTTTAACAGTATATACGCTGTTAATAAGAGCGGCCGGATTCAGTTGCTTATCGATGCTTCTAATGGTCATGTAACAAAAAAGGACACCCTTTCGGATGTCCTCATGCGAGCGATAGACGGGGCTCGAACAAACGATTGAAAACTCCTCAAACCCAATAATAGCAAGGAGTATCGGGTAATGCAGGCAAGAAGGTGCACCACGAAGGTGCACTATCTCTTTATTCTTTCTATTTTCATTCAATGAATT
>CACZTF010000048.1 GCA_902784025.1 uncultured Lachnospiraceae bacterium | reverse complement strand
TCCGCTTTTAACCTTTTTTAATATTTCTTCAGCTTTCATAAAAGTATCCTTTATTTTTTCTGAATAATATCAGTTATAAGCCGAACTTTCAACAATATATGAAAACAAAAAAAATAAGACAGAGAACAGTCCCTGTCTTGTCTTATCATCTCATTTTTTTTGCCGCTTCAACCATGTTTTTAAGACTCTTAACCGTTTCCTCCGTTCCCCTGGTCTTAAGGCCACAGTCGGGATTAACCCATACCTTGTTCTTATCAGTTTTTTCCAGGATACGCCCGAGAGCACTCCTGATCTCCTCCACCGAAGGCACTCTCGGAGAATGTATATCATACACACCCGGACCCACCTGGGTCTGAAAATCATTTTCCCTGAGACTCTCAAGTATCTTAAGATCAGAACGTGAAGCCTCAAAGGAGATAACGTCCGCGTCCATATCATCAATATCCCTGATGATGTCTGAGAATTCGGAATAACACATATGGGTATGTACCTGCGTATCAGGCTTTAATCCCGAATGGCAGAGCCTGAAGGCTTTTATCGCCCAATCCAGGTATTCGCTGTACCTGTCCTCTCTGCGCAGGGGCAGCTTCTCGCGCAGGGCCGCCTCGTCTATCTGTATTATACCTATGCCTGAGGCCTCCAGCTCCTCTGCCTCCTGTCTTATTGCAAGGGCTATCTGATATGCCGAATCCCGTAAAGATATATCCTCCCTGGGAAATGACCAGTTCAGGATGGTCACAGGACCGGTGAGCATTCCCTTTACAGGCTTTTCGGTCTGATCCTGAGCGTACTTTATGTAATCCCTGGTAATACTTCCTCTTCTCCTTATATCACCTGTAATTACCGGTGGTTTTACACATCTCGTTCCGTATGACTGCACCCATGCCTTCCGGGTAAATGTAAATCCCTCCAGGTTCTCTCCGAAAAACTCCACCATATCGTTTCTTTCATACTCACCATGCACCAGCACATCCAGGCCTGTTTCTTCCTGAAGCTTTATGCAGTCCCGGATGAATGCATATACATTTTTATCGTATTCTTCTTTTGTTATCTCACCCTTCCGGTATGCGCTTCTGTTGGCTTTAACCTCTGCTGTCTGGGGAAATGAACCTATTGTGGTTGTGGGAAGAAACGGCAGCCCCAGTCTTTCCCTTTGTATGATCTCTCTTGCCTTTCTTTCCGGCCTCCTGGTAAAATCATCATCCGTCAATGCATCCACTGCTGCCCTTACCTCCTGTATATTTCCGGCGAAGGACTTCTCAAAAGCACTGCCGTTTTTGATGTAGACAGGTTCTATTCCCGGATCGTTTTTTTCAACAAGCACAGCCAGTTCATGAAGTTCATCTAACTTTTCCAGTGCAAATGACATTCCGTTTTTGATTTCTTCCGCTATATTATCTTCATATTTCAGTGTATATGGCACATGTAAGAGGGAGCAGGATGTGGAAATAACCACCTCCCCTGCTTGTTCCCTGATATTAACCAGCGTATCGATCGTTCTTTTATAGTTGCATTTTCTTACGTTCTTGCCATTTATGATTCCGGCAAAAAGAAGTTTATCTTTCGGGAAACCATAGCTTTTAATAAGTTCCTGCGATTTCTTCCCCTCGATAAGATCCAGGCCTATTCCTTCCACATCCAATGATATCAGTTCCCGGTAACAATCCCTTACATCTCCGAAATATGTATTAAGTAAAATCTTTATTCCGTCTTTTTCCGAAACTATCTTCTCGTATATATGCAGAAAGATCTTTATCTCATCATCCGTGAGATCACATACCAGTGAAGGCTCATCAAGCTGTATCCATTCAGCGCCTGCTGCCTTTAACTCCTTTATTATCTGCACATAACAATTAACAACATCATCCCTGAAGTCAAATGAAGACTTTGTCCCGGTACCTTTTGCCAGTTTTAAAAATGTAAATGGTCCGATAATGCACGGCTTTGTTTTAATACCGTAGGAAAACGCTTCATTAAATTCATTCAAAGCCTTGTTTTCCCTTACCTTTACACTTGCATCATCTTCAAATTCCGGAACGATGTAATGATAATTGGTATTAAACCATTTTTTCATAGCCAGAGCTGATACATCCCCCGCCTCCCCCTGATAGCCTCTTGCCATGGCAAGATAAACATCAGTGTCCGTTATCCCGGCGTGCTCCTTCAGTTTACTGTATCTTTTTGGTATTACATTCAGCATAAATGCCGTATCCAGAACGTTATCATAGAAGGAAAAATCATTTGAAGGGATAAGATCGATCCCCGCATCTCTCATGTATTCCCAATGCTCCTTTTTCAGAACTGATGCAACTTTAAAAAGATCTTCTTCGCTTATATCCTTTCTGAAATATTTTTCCTCTGCAAACTTTAATTCTCTTAATTTTCCAATCCTGGGAAATCCCGTAACTGAAGTTTTCATGGCAAATGCTCCTTTTTTTTTTTTCCATCCGAATTATAATCTCTATTGACTATCATGTATAATATCTATAATATAAGCTTATCCATAGTTTTAAACTATTGTATAACTTAAAACTAATCTAATAAAGAAAGGAAAAGTGATGTATTAAGATCACGACAAACATCGCACGGAAAACAAATGACACTTCAACAGTTAAAATATGTCGTAAAGGTGGCGG
>CACZTF010000047.1 GCA_902784025.1 uncultured Lachnospiraceae bacterium | reverse complement strand
CCCGGTATACATCGATAGTAACGCTATTGCCGGCAGGACAGGTGTATTTGATGCTATCGAGGAAGAGTGGACAGATGTTATCTATATGCCCTGCACCGAGAAGAACCTGTTTGTGCCCCAGCTTCCCGGGGAGACTCCGGACGTGATATATCTTTGCTTCCCCAACAACCCCACAGGCTCTACTATACCCAAGTCGGAACTTCAGGAGTGGGTAGATTACGCAAATACCATGGGAGCCCTTATAATTTATGATGCGGCTTATGAGGCATATATATCAAATGAGAATGTAGCGCATTCTATCTACGAGTGTGAGGGCGCAAAAACCTGTGCAATAGAGATGCGTTCCTTTTCCAAGAACGCGGGATTTACCGGAACACGTCTTGGATTTACAGTTGTTCCCAAGGAACTGGAGTTTGGTCATATGAAGCTTAAGGATCTTTGGGCAAGACGCCAGGGAACTAAATTTAACGGAGCTCCTTACATTATCCAGAGAGCGGGTGAGGCAGTTTACTCCGAACAAGGGCAGAAGGAGGTTAAGGAGCTGGTAGCATACTATATGGAGAATGCAAAGCTCATTCGTGAATCTCTTGAAGATATGGGATATACTGTCTATGGCGGCGTGGACGCTCCTTATATCTGGCTTAAGACACCCGGAGATCTTTCCTCCTGGGAGTTCTTTGACAAGCTTCTTGAAGGGGCCAGCGTGGTGGGTACTCCCGGCTCAGGCTTCGGTCCCAGCGGAGAGGGATTCTTCAGGCTTACAGCTTTCGGAACCCATGAAAATACAAAAGAGGCGATCGAGAGGATCAGGAAGATCTGATCTTTTAAAGAGCAGGATATATATGACCATTTTATTTCGTATCTTTGTCTTGCGTACGATTACCGTGAGTTTTTTGTGAAACTTGTACCGGTTATGGGATTTATTTGTTGATTATTTAATTATAATAATGTATATGTAAAGAGATGTGTGAGACAGGGTTTATTACTCTGTCTCAAGTGATGTATTGCAGAGTTATTGTGATATAAGAATATGGAGATTACGAATTAAAAATGGGTTATCTGATACGAACCATAATTAACGGAATATGCATGTCCCTTGCTGACAGTGTTCCCGGTGTTTCCGGAGGAACAGTAGCATTTATAATGGGTTTTTACGATAAATTCATAAAAAGCACCAATGATATTTTTTACGGCAGGGGCGAAGACAGAAAGAATGCCATTTTCTATCTTATAAAGATAGGTATAGGATGGGCCATAGGAATGATAGCTTCGGTCCTGATCCTTACGGCAGTATTTGAAAAGTATATATATGTGGTGAGCTCTCTGTTCTTTGGTTTTATAATTGCCTCCATACCTCTTCTGATAAAAGAAGAAAAAAAGTCATTTCGTGTAAGTGGTCCGAATATTATATGTCTGATAATAGGTATCGGTGGTGTTGTTGCCATAACGATCATAAGCAAGATGAGCTTTGTCAGCGGTATTAATTTCGGTCTTTCTTATCTGAATCCCGGTCTGATAGTATATATATTTATAGGCGGGATATTATCTACCTCGGCGATGTTTTTGCCGGGATTGTCAGGTTCTACCATCCTGCTGGTATTGGGGATCTATATTCCGGTAATGAAAGCCGGGAGACAGCTGCTTTCTGCTAATATGGATGTTTTCCCCGGTCTTTTGATCTTCCTCGGAGGTATCATAGTGGGGGCATTGAGCATAGTGAAACTTATCCAGATGGCATTGGACAGATTCCGGTCCCAGACCATGTTTTTGATAATGGGACTTATGATAGGCTCATTATTTTCTATTGTCATGGGCCCTACAACCCTTGAAAATCCCATGACTCATCTTACTATATGGTCATTTAACTGGGTTTCATTCGGCATAGGGGTAGGTCTTATAGGTCTCCTGGCCCTTGCAGGAAGAAAAAAAGAAGAAGAACTTGAGATGAAGAAGATCAAGAACAAAAAGGCAGACGTTTCAGGAGAGAAGAACGCAGAAAGCAGTATTTCGGAGTCTGTACAACAGGACACAGATTCTGTATTGTCAGAGGATAGTGATTCGGCCTGGGAGGTTCGTCGTGGCAGGAATAAAAATCGTCGTGATCGGCGCAGGTAACGTGGGACAGGCTGTTGCTTACACCCTTATGGTACGCCGTCAGGCAAATGAGATAGTTTTTATTGACAAAGATACTGAGAGAGCCAGGAGTGCGGCAAAGGACATTGCCCATGGTACCGGCTTTTTCAGTCAGGTGTGGGTACGTGAAGGGGATTACAGTGATTGTGCTGACGCGCAGCTTGTGATCATTACCGCAGGTGTAGGAAGAAGATCCGGTCAGTCCAGACTTGAGCTTGCCGGAATAAATGTGGATATTGTACGCGGTATCACTAAGGATATAATGAATAATGCGGATACCCCCCTTATTTTGGTGGTGTCAAATCCGGCAGATATAATAACTGCGGCAGTACTTGAAGAATCAGGGCTGCCAAGAGGACGGGTCATAGGAAGCGGTACATCCCTTGACACGGCACGTTTCAGGTACCTGATTAGCGAAGCGCTTAAAACGGATGTGGCAAAGGTGAATGCATACGTTCTTGGAGAGCACGGTGACAGTCAGGTTCTTGTTTGGAGTGACGTGACTATAGCGGGGATACCGCTTTCTTTGTATGAAAAGCAGTTGGGAATACGCATTGACAGACAGAATATCGAGGAACACACGAAAAAAGGGGGAGCAGAGATCATTGCCGGTAAAGGTGCGACTTTTTACGGTGTAGCCATGGCAGTATCCAATATTGCGGAGAATGTTCTGCAGGTACAGGGCGGGATAGTTCCGGTGGCCCATATGATGGACAAACGATTCGGTGAATGGGCAGGGGTGGTTATTTCCATGCCTTGTATGCTGAATAAGGACGGGGTTTTAAGAACACTGAACATACCATTAGATGAAGATGAAAAGGAAAAAATGTATGCATCAGTGAGAGTAATGAAAGATATGCAGGCGAAGCTGGGGCTTTTTGGGTTTTAAACTTAAGCAAAAAGAGGTGGATATGTATGGGAGCTATCGCAGGAATAGTCGGATGGATATTTATAATAGCATTGCTTGCGGGAGTTGGTATCATAGCCCTTGAACTGCTTTGGTACAGGTTGCCGGCTAAAGCCGGTTCTGAAAGAGGATACAGCAGGCGTATAGCTTTAGTGACAGGGGCTTCTTCAGGTCTTGGGCGTATGTATGCCTGCCTTGCGGCCGAGAGATTTAAAGATATAGATGAGATCTGGCTGGTTGCCCGGCGTGAAGATAAGCTGAAGGAAACTGCAGAATTGATATCCGGGACGACCAGGACCCTGGTCTGTGATCTGTCTGCCCCTTCAGACCTGGGAAAACTAAAGTCAGTACTTAAAGAAGAAAATGTGCGTGTGGGGATTCTTTTTAACTGTGCAGGATTAGGAAAGATCGGAGATCATGATAGTCTGTCTATAGAACAGCAGACGGGTATGATAGATCTAAACTGTACTGCTGCAGTAAAGGTTGCGGATATGTGTATTCCTCATATGGAAAAAGGGGATCACATCATAAATGTGTGCTCGACAGCGGCATTTCAGCCTTTACAAAAGCTTGGTATCTATGCGGCATCAAAATCTTTTTTACTGAAATATACACGTTCGCTGAGAATCGAGCTGCTCCCCAGAAAGATAATGGTCACTGCAGTATGTCCTTACTGGATAAAGGATACGGAGTTTATAAAAGTAGCAACCACACGAGACAAGGGTGTCAAACATTTTCTTCTTGCATCAGATGTTTATACTGTAGGCAGGGTATCCTACAGAGGCGCAATGATAGGACTTCCTGTGGTCACTCCCGGTATTATATGCACTATACACCGGTTCTTTTCCAAACTGCTTCCTGATACCGTTCTGCAGTATATCTGGGGAGGGGTAAGAAGAATATAAAAAACGGGCTGAAATATGATCAGCCCGAAATGATATAGGCAGAGTAAGACTGTTTAGCTGTCTTTCAGACTTGGAACTGCATATATCTTTTTTTATTTGATTTTTTTGATCATAAAAAGTATCAAAACCGGAAATCTCTTCTGTCCGAATTCTGTATTGCCTTTATATTTTCTTCTGCAATGGCTCTTACCTTTTCTTTGGGTATCTTCTTAAGCTCTTCCTCTATCATCTCAAAGCCTGCTTTTTTTGTACCTTCATCTGCATAATCCGTCAGATACTCAGCCAGGGTCATAAGGGCGTTGGGGTGACAGCAGTTTATGATCTGTCCTGTCTTGCACAGTGACATAAACCTGTCTCCCGTTCTGCCTTCCCTGTAGCATGCGGTACAGAAAGAAGGGATGTGGCCGTTTTCCATAAGCCAGGCCACTACCTCATCAAGGGTACGCTGGTCGGAAACATCAAACTGCTCCGTGTCATGGGGTCTTTCTTCTTCAGAGTAGCCGCCTACGCTGGTTCTTGACGCCCCTGATATCTGGGAAACGCCCACCTTAAGCATATCCCCTCTTACCTTCTCATTTTCTCTGGTAGAGATGATCATTCCGGTATAAGGCACCGCAAGTCTGATGCAGGCAGCGATCTTTAAAAATATTTCATCCGGTATGGAATTGTCAAAATCGTCCGGATCAATATCATCCGCAGGCTTTACTCTGGGAACACTGATGGTGTGTGGGCCTACGCCGTGAACAGCTTCAAGATGTTCTGCGTGCATGAGCAGTGCGGCAAACTCGTAAGCATAGCCCTCAAGACCGAATAATACACCCAGTCCCACATCATCAATGCCGCCCTCCATAGCTCTGTCCATGGCTTCAGTATGCCATGCGTAGTCATGCTTGGGTCCTGTGGGATGGAGCTTTTCATAGGATTCCCTGTTGTAGGTCTCCTGGAAAAGGATATAAGTGCCGATCTCGTGTTCCGCCAGCTTTCGGTAATTCTCTACAGTGGTAGCGGCGATATTTACATTTACACGTCGGATAGCTCCGTTCTTGTGCTTGATCTTGTAAATGGTATCTATACTTTCCAGAACATACTCGATGGGATTATTTACCGGATCCTCACCGCACTCAAGTGCAAGTCTTTTGTGCCCCATATCCTGAAGGGCGATGACCTCTTTTTTTATTTCCTCCTGGGAAAGTTTTTTCCTGGGTATAGTTTTGTTCTTTGCGTGGTAGGGACAGTAAAGACAGCCGTTTATGCAGTAATTTGAAAGATAAAGAGGCGCAAACAACACTATCCTGTTGCCGTAAAAAGCCAGCTTTATCTCCTCTGCGATCTCGTAGATACGCCTGGTGATCTCAGGATCCTCACAGGCTAAAAGAACGGATGCCTCCCTGTGGGTGAGTCCCGAACAGACGCATCCTTTTCCCTGCTTTACAGGACGGGCCTTTTCCAGTATGGAATTGATAAGCTCGTGATCATCCTTATGTTTTTGTGCGTATTCAAGGGTTTCTAAGATTTCGGCGTGATTTATGAACTCATCCGCCTTTAATGATCCGGGATCGTAAACAGACATGATAATACCTCTCTTTCCGGTCAGATTACTCTTTCCGTGTCAGATCAAGAAGCTTTTGCAGACTACGCTATGCAGCGTATGCCAACAGTAGCTTCTCTGTTTATGTGTAGTGTACAAGGATAGTACAAAAGTAAAGAACGGTAAGTCAAGAGTAACTGATAAACACTTAATAAGACAGTGTTACATGAAAAAAATAGTTTATTTGTATTACCATGACCGTAAAAAGAATATAATCACGAAAAAAGATCATTATGTGACAGCTTATTTATTGGAATATGCAGTTTTAACCTCGACACCATTCAGGTTTCCTATTTTACCGGATATGGCTGAGATAACGGTCTGCGGGGCGTCCAGGGCCACACTTATTATATTTATATCCCTGATACGGTACGGAAGTCCCATGCGTCCTATTATATATTCACCGTATTCATGGAGGATTTCATTTAGTAATGAGACTGACTCTTTTTTTTCAACTATTATACTTATGACGGCAATTCTTGTTTCCATATATATCTGTTCTCCTGATCTGAGTATAATTTCGTTTTAAAAAGACCGATCTTTCCGATTATTAGAAAGAACGATAACATTATATAAAAAAGAATAAAAATAAAAAAGACAAAAAATATCCCCTAAGGGGGTTGACAAATAAATTATATATGATAAGATGTTCATATGAATAGATATTCATACAACGGGGAGGCAATGATCATGAATGAGAAAATATCTCAGGCTGTTGCGGACGCCTTTAAGGTTTTCGGCGACAAGACAAGAGTCAGTATTCTATTCAATCTTCAGAATAAAGAGATGTGTGTGGATGAT
>CACZTF010000046.1 GCA_902784025.1 uncultured Lachnospiraceae bacterium | reverse complement strand
TTTCTGAAAGCCCTGATGCTGCGTTGTAAGTTCCGCCTTCGTATAATGTCGGTTGTAAAAAAAGCGGTGCCATCTTGAACAGACTGTAACAAAAGAAATTCCTTTTATTTACTGCAACAAATGACTTCGCAGGCGGATCATAATTATATTCTTCAATAGAATATCTGCCATTTGTTATATATGTATTAGTGTTGGCAATATCGTCAAAAATAGACAGATCCGCCACCCATGAATAACCCGCATAAGGCGGATCAAGTACAGTGATATCATAGCCAGCGTTCGAAAACAGCTCAGGCATTACTTTAAGAGCCTCGTTGTGCTTAGCTGAAAGCAGCTCCTTGCTGCGTCTGTTCATTTCCTCCGGGATATATTCATATCCTCCGTAAAGTCCGGGGGCACCAAAGTTTGTACATAATCCAAATGAAAATGCGTTTGAATAATACTTAAACCCCTCAAATGTTTTTTTAAGCTCTGGTTTTTCTTCTATTATATATGGAATAAAGTGCCCTATCTGCCTATCCATCATAATTATTACGACATTTTTGCCGTCTTTACTGAGATTGATTTCCGGATTGCCCTCAGCAGCATGTTTGACGATTCCGGAAAACTCATTCAGCTCCCCTTTTATGCCGACTACATTAATTCCCATCATAACAATAAGAACAATTGATACAAGGATCATACAATGTGCAAGCAGTTCACTCCGGAGTCTGTATATAAATACCACTGCAATCACAGCTGCCGCAATAACAGCAGCGTTACCAAGCAATTCTTTATTACTTATTGCAGGAGCAACATCAAACAGCAGAAGATTCGAGAAGTTTCCATAACCCCTGCCAAAGAACATATAGTTAATCAGAGAGGTAATGGCTAATGAGGCCATTACACACGCAATGATCCGCTTGCCATCTTCGCTGGCCAGACCGTAAAAGATCCCGCACCATACGATAAATGTTCCGATAGACAGAATAAATGCGCTGACTATAAACCAGATTGGTGAAACATAATAGGATACAACGGTGAATTCGGCTGCTGATCCATTTATAACAGCTGAAGGTATGAGAAGTCCTGCAAGAACAGTAAGCAATATTGCCGAAGACAAAAAGATTGCATTGATGGTTTTCATTCCAACCGGCTGCCTTTCTTTTTTCGACATTTTAAAACTCATTTTATAATTAACAAGTGGCAGCTGCAGAAGAAAAGCAAACACCAGTATCATTATTTTCAATTGAATTGGAAAAGATGACTTGAATGCTAACGTATAAACCGCTATGCCAAGGCCGGCAAGGAAGGCAGCAACTCTGACAACACCAGATGGGTCTTTAAACTTATAGAAAATATTCTTTACCAGCGAAAACAGATTGTTTAATGTCCAGTAAAAAACAAGTCCAGCCGGTGATTTATACAGAAAAACCAGAAAAACTGCAGCGATACTGTAAGTCTGTATTTTACTCTTAATCGGGAATCCTTTCAGATAAATCGCCGCCGAGATTACATTAATAAGCGTCATAAGGATCGGAAGCACGTTAATGTTAATATCTCCTATGGCTATTAATGCATCTGGCGAACCAAGATCAGCGATAGGCCCTAGCGATGCTCCTTTCAAGGACTGTAAATTCGATAGAAAATGATATGCTGCAATGAAAAAAGGAATCTCGAGTAACAGGGATATAGATCCTTTAAGAGAATCTGTAGGTCTGTAATTGTTTTGCCGGTAATATGACTGCAGCATCATGAACTGCTCATCACCCTTGAATGTTTTTTTAATGTGTTTTATCCATGGGGCAAGTTTCTTATCGATGTCTCTCTGCTCGGCCTGAACTTCATCTGCTCGCTTATATAATGGCAGGACAAGAAAATTCATCGCAAGACTGAGCATAATAATTGAAACAGCCGGATTGCCTACGATTCTTTCCGCGATAACATAGACCACTTCAAAGAACAACTCCAGAGGTCCTATGAAAAGTTTGTATATTATCTCAGTAACGGTCATTTATTATGCTCCTTTGCCCCCGACTCTGTCAGTCAATTCTGCATGTTTATTTATCAAATAATCTGCAGTTCTTACCGCCCCTTCTCCAGGATAGGCCCAGGATTGCTCTCTTGCGAGCTTTCTGCCTGAGTTGTAACGTGAATCATTGATGCACTCGTCTATCAGATCTTTAATTGAATCTATATTAGTTTCAGTCAGCTTCTTTCCAATAAGAGGCAGCACCTTGAATGTCCATGGCTCATCTTCCAGCCAGCAGGCATCAAATGGTGCATCGTCAAACTCGCTTTCCGTGTATATTACCGGCTTGTCAAACACCAGGCTGAAATCAAAAATTACACCGGAATAATCAGAAATGAGGATATCAGATCTTCTGAGCACATCAAAATTATCATTATCCCTGTTCCATTCAATTCTATCGCTGTCAGGGTATTTCTTCATAATAGGATCGAGCAGAGCTGCTTCACTCTTGAACGATTGTGGATGCGGCCTTATGATAATGTGGTAACCGGTATCAAGAAGCGCATCTATTACTCTGCTTCCATATACAGAGAAAATAGCATTAGGGCCCCAGGATGGAGCAAGAAGTACGTTTATCTTGCGGTCTTCTGAAGAGAAACTTACAGATTCAGATGATATTTTGTCCTTTTCTGTCTGGGTTAATCTTTTCTTCATCTCATCAAGAAATGTCAGCCCTACCTTTGTTATCTCTTTCTGTGGAATACCACGTATACTTTCAAGAGCTCTTATCTGCTCCTTCTGAAAATCTCCTGATGTAAGAACCGCATCATAATAGTCGATCCCGAACATCCTGTAGAGCGTCAAATCACTGGCGGCGTGAGGGATATGGATATAGTACTTTACGCCGGGAGATCGCTTCCAATAAAACACATCAAGACTAGGTGTTGTAGACAGGAGAATATCTGCATGCATGGAGTTGAGTCTGGCGAAAGCTTTGTTCCCCTCGCCAAGGAATTCACATCTTACATGCTCATAATCTTTAAGAAAGGCTGGGTCATCCTTGGAGGATGTCAAATACAATAACTGGACCCCTCTCTTTTCAAATTCATCGCAAATAGGCTCAAAAACGTTCCAATACCTTTTATCATCAGAGAAAATCGTATATTTCTCTGTTTTTAAGTATGAATCATCTGTTTTGCCACTGCTCAAACGGAACTTCATCCTGACCAGAGTGTCCTTGAATTTGTATGTAGCTGCCCCAAGTGTGCCAAGCAGTATGGTAAACAGCATACTTCCTGTTCCCGGATCAATATACATGTCTTCAGAATTGTTTCCCTTTCGAATTTACTCTTCTATCTGCGATCGTTTTATCAATTTCTTCACATAAGCTTCTGCGCATATGTTACAGCAGAAATTATTTGATATTGTTTCCTATCTTATTGAAGGCAGGCTCATTCTCAAACAGATATCTCGCGATGACTTCCATAAGTATAAAATCATTCTCATGGTCGAGATCAAGTATTCCTGTATCGTACATTTCTACTATTTCACAGTATCCACTTAAAACGCCCTTACCTGAATATAGGAAATCAGGTCTGTATGCGTAAATCGAAGCATTCATGTCAAAGATTTCCGGTGCCTGCTGACGAGCTGTGAAATTAGAAGCTATTACTTTTCTGGCCCCATGATCAGTTTTCATTACCTGATTAAAATACGGATTTCTTCTTGCGGTTGCTACAGTAGTTGTTACATCTGCACCGGTCGCTTTTTCCTTTTCTATAACTTTTTCAAGATCTTCTACAGTACGAAGAGGAGAAGTCAGATCCAAGTCAACGACCATATCATAATCGCATTTCTTGCGCTCCTTCATCTTTTCGAGGCAATCTTTAATAACATCTATTTTACCTACTGAATCTCCTGATAAAGAAGCATCTCTGACAATTGTGTCGACAGCGATCATTCCATTATCGGTTAAGAGCTTCAGTAATTCCAGGCTGTCAGAATTTGCAACAACATCGTATTGAACTTCAGGGTGCCTTTTTATGTATAAGTCAATTGCAGAAAGTGTATAACATGCCAAAGGCTTACCGCAGAATTGCCGTAAGTTCTTGTTTTTTATTCCCTTTGACCCGGCTCTGCCGCAAACAGTGAACAAAATCTTCATTTTTCTACCATCCCCATATATGTTCTGTATAACTTTTTATTTCCTCTTCTGTTTTAACTTTTATTGTTATGTCAGGTGATTTGCCGAACACGATACAATTGTCCGGTATTCTCTCGTTAATCAGAAATGTGTCTGCAGCAACCACAACATTATCGCCGATGTGGGTATCTCCCAGAACCGTTGCATTTGCAAACAGGATCACATTATTACCGATAGAAGGATATTCCAGGATACCGTTTCTCCGGTTACCTCCTACGGTCACTCCCTGATAAATGAAAAAAAAGTCACCGTACTCTGCTCTTCCCAGAACACTGCCCAGCGGATGCTCGCAAAGAAAATGCACCGGAAGGTCAACGGCATAGAACCAGTCATTGCTATGCATTATCTTATTCAGGTAGTATACCTGATCTGCCGATGTGATTTCTTTTTCTTTATAAAGGGCATTAGAGAGCCTGTACAGGAAATTCATCCACTGAACACTGACATATGGCGAAAACACCACATCATTGCCGTTAAAGTACCGCTTGTTTGGCAGACCGCGGTAGTTTTCTTCTATCGCATTAAGTGCGTCAGGCATTGCCTTGCTTATCGCCGCTTCATTCACATCAGGCCAGTAGCTTCTAAGCTGGTGAAGTACTATTTTTTTAATGTCAACATCAGAATAGTTCATCGGTCTAAACCCCTTGCGTCAGCTTCAGCACCTTAAGTCCATGACTGTAAGAATTATCCGAAGGCATTTTGCCTTCTGCTAAATCCAGAAAATGCTCCAGCTCCCTCTTTTGATAAGCATCTCTTTCGTCTTCAAGTTTTATTGTTCTACCTGACTTGAGGAATGAGATGCTGCCATTTACAATATCTCCGGTTATTGTGTCTTCTGTTGTGAACAGCTGTATCTCTCTGATAGTCTTCTGCCCAAAATAGTCCAGATGAAGCTCTGCGATCATAGTTGGAAAATCTGCAATGTAGATTGCATAATCGTCGCTGTCTATTTCCAGTCCGGATTTCTTCCCGATAATACTGAATACTTTGTCAGGCCAGCCAAAAAGATGTGTCAGATAGTCCCATTCGTGTATCAGATCTATGCTGACTCCGCCTCCAAGATCTTTGTGCGCACTATATGTCTCTCTGTAATCCTGTCCGGGTCTCCAGTCCGGCAAGTAGCTTGAAGAGATGCTTCGCACAGAAAGAACTTCGTCTTTATTAATATTCTCTTTTACCCATCGTATTACCGCATTGTACCTGAGCGGTGCTGCCACATAGTACACGGAGCCGTCCCTTAACTCCAGACTCTCAGCTTCTGTGATCTGTTCCGGCAGTACAACCGGCTTTTCTATAAAGAAATGTTTACCTTTTTCATGAAACTGTTTCAGAGTCTGCAGATGTTTGCTCGTAGGATTTGTAATAAAAACGATATCGTAATCTGAAGGCATGTCATCACAGTTCGTATATACAGTATCTACACCTTCAGTTTCCTTGTACTCTCGTCTGTATGCATCAATTGTTACGCTGATGCCTCTTTCCCTGCAGATCTGTCTGAAGTTGCGGATATGCCTTTTAGCTATTGACCCGATTCCGATAAAGCACACTTTTAATTGTTCCATCTTTATGCTCCTATCGAGTCAATCAGCTGAAGTATCTCTTTGTCCTGTTCAAAGCCGTAAAGCGGTTCCTTTCCATTAAGAACCACATCAAAGAATTCCCTGATCTCGTTTTTGTAGGCATTCTCAACTACGAATGATCTGTACCCTTCAACATGCTCTGCTGCCTCTGACAGTTTAACATTCTCCAGTTTTTTCGTGGATTTGTCGTAATGCTTCAGAGATTCAGGAGTACCTTCCCAGCTGAGGTATTCATTTTCAGAATAAGCCTCCAGCTTCCTGACTGCGCACGGAGATACAACATCAACGATCAGGCTGCCTTTGCTGCCGTTTTCATGGATCACCTGAATCATATAATTATCGTGATAATCGATATTCAGTTCTGTCAATTTGTCTGATACCGCATTTACATTCGTGACCTTGCCAAACGCTCCCGTGATCCACGGCAGTTCTATGGCAAGTATCTCTCTGCATCCGTTTGTCCTTTTGTCGCCAAGAAAGAACTCCTTGTAATTCTCCCAAGGATGCCAGTCCGGCAGATACTGTCCTATGTGATAGATATAATTCCACTTCTCTGCATCGGCTATATGCTCCCGTATATATGTTATTTCTTCGCGATAAAAGAATGTTGATGAAAGGAAGAGCACGCATCCGGTTCTATCAGCAAGGTTCATGTTTTCTTCGTAGCCGTCAGATACCAGATTCAGCTCTGTAAAAACGTTCCACTTCTTCTTCAGGCATTCGGTGATAAGCGCCGCATGCGAAAGAGGCGATGTGCATATAAACGCGCAGTCAGCTTCTGCCTCATCAATGGATCCGAAGCATTTTATACCGAAAAGTCCAGACGCTTCCTTACGCCTGTCTTCCCTGCCGTCCACTCCGCACACGGAAAAGGACGGATACATCTCTTTTATGAGGCGGATCCTTCGTTTGCCCATCGATCCGAGCCCAATTACTACTATTTTCATCTGTTTTTCACTATTTGATATCATAGAAATGTTTCTTCAGGTCGATCTCACCGTTAAGCAATATGTCTGTTATCTTCTCTGCAATCTGTTTTGCCGCATGTCCGTCTCCGTACGGGCTATTCACTCCTTTACAGAACGTACGGAAGTCTTCATCCATTGCACGGCTGACTGCTGAAATTATCTCCTCTGCACTGCCGCCGCAGTTGATCACGCTCTCTGCCTGAAGGCGTCCCTTCTGCCGGTCTCCTATGTTGACAGTAGGTATGTGAAATGCCGGGGTCTCGATGATGCCGCTTGAAGAGTTGCCGGCAACCGCCTCTGCATGTTTCATCAGAGAAAGATATCTTCTTACCCCCAGCGATGTATATACGTGCAGGTTGCTTATCCTTTCAGCGCCTTCATCAAGCAATGCGTTTATGCGCGCACCGCCCTGGTCTGCGTTGGATTTTGTCACGATAAACTGAACATCTTCAAAGTGCCCGATTGCAGCAAGAAAGGCTTCAATGCTTTCATCTACGGTGTTGCGTTCCATGGTTACAGGATGATATGTACACAATACGTATCTGCAGTCACCAAGGCCTATGCTTTCCAGCGCTTCTTCTTTTGACATGTCCGCAACATTAATAATATTATCGATGCTTGTAGACCCGTAATCAAACACGCGTGATGGTTCCTCGCCCAGCCGTACGACCCGTCTCCTACTGTCTTCGTTGGTAACAAAATGCAGATAGCTCATCTTGGTAATTGAATGCCTTATCCATTCATC
>CACZTF010000045.1 GCA_902784025.1 uncultured Lachnospiraceae bacterium | reverse complement strand
GCACCATTAGCTCAGCTGGCAGAGCACCTGACTCTTAATCAGGGTGTCCAGGGTTCGAACCCCTGATGGTGTATTGGCAGTTTCTTCTGTCTGAAAGTCTTTCGGCTTGTCACGCGCCTGTCGTAAGGCTTTTTTTCATGTTTGTTTTTTATTCAGGTACTCTCCGGCCTCACGGAACATCTTACGTATTCCGGCTCCGTCGCCCTCTGAAATGAAGCTTTTCATTAGCTCCAGCTTCTCTATATATTTATCCATCAGTCCGGTTATATTTTCCGAATTTGCCAGGCATATCTGCTCCCACACCTCGGGTGAAGAGGCGGCTATGCGGGTTGTATCCTTAAAACCGCTGCCGGCAAAGATTTTCATCAGTCCGTCTTCAGTGTCAGCCTCTTTAATGGTTGCAGTAAGAGAGGCTGCACATACATGGGGTAAATGTGATATCCCCGCCACAGTATAGTCGTGGAGAGCCGGAGTAGTGAGCTTTAGGTCAAATCCTAAAGTATTAAGCAGATTTGACAGCTTTTTGGTTTTTGCAGGGTCTGTATCCTTAGTGGGGGTGAGGATATAAACACATCCTGCAAGTAAATCGTTTGAAGCATTTTCATAACCGCTTTTTTCGGAGCCGGCCATGGGATGTCCGCCGATAAAGCAGGAAGATAATCCGGCATTTGCGGCAAATGCAGCAGGTATCTGTTTTACGCTGCCTACATCAGTTATTATAGTGTCGTTTTTTATATGCTTTTGTAAGACTTGCAGGATTTCGTCGAAAAACAAAACAGGTGTGCATAAAAAAATAATGTCGCAGTTTTCTCCTATATATGCGATATCATCAGCAAGTTCATTTATGATACCGTCATCAACGGCTTTCTTAACATTATTCTTATTTCGTGTTTGACAGATGATCTTTGCGTCTTTTTCTTTTTCCCGTATCATCCTGGCAAGGGAACCACCGATAAGTCCCAGTCCGATAAAACCGTATGTGTTCATGGCACGCTCCTTCCCACATTTTTTATAATATTATTCTATTAGATAGCATGATATATTGCAATAAAAATGTGTCACTGTTTGAGTGCTTTCAGAGCATATCCGTGATTGACGTTATAAAGTGCCTTATGTATAATAGGAAAGATATGGAGGCGGTGAGATGAAAGCGTATAAAGGACTGAATAAAATACCTCAGGAAGTGGCTTCCGACAAACTTATCCACGGTTGTTTAGTGGTCGAGGGCGGAGCTTTAAGGACTATGTACGCCATGGGGGCTTTGGATGCTCTTATGATGAATGACATTAATCTGGATTGCTACATAGGTGTGTCCGCAGGCGCCATGGCAGGGGTAAATTACCTGGCGGGTCAGATAG
The DNA here is from genome assembly GCA_902784025.1 of uncultured Lachnospiraceae bacterium. Classification (GTDB taxonomy): domain Bacteria; phylum Bacillota; class Clostridia; order Lachnospirales; family Lachnospiraceae; genus UBA4285. The sequence goes on along the minus strand of CACZTF010000045.1, from coordinate 4,005 downwards.
GCAGAGGCGCATATCTTACACTTAAATACAGGCCTGACAGCCGGTTTATCGGTGCCAAAGCTATTATACCAAATAAGGGGATCACCGGCTTCAGATTTATGTGGGGGGAGGTTCAGAAAGACATCCCTTTAAGAAAAAAGCAGTTTAACAATCCCGATCGAAGATATGTGTGCGTGGCCACAAATCTTCTTACGGGTAAGGAGGAGTATTTTGAAAAGGGCGTGGAGCCGGATTTTCTGTTTTATATGCAGGCCGGGGCAACAGTTCCCTTTGGATCGCTGCCGGTCATACTAAAGGGTATACCTTATATGGACGGTGGGATAGCCAGGCATGTACCTGTCGGATGGGCTTTAAGAGAAAAGTACGAAAAGATAGTTGTCATCCGCACCCGGGAGAAATCATTTAAGGCAAAAAAAGAATTTTCAGATATCATAGTAAATACTCTTTATAAGAAAAAATATCCTAAGATGGCCACAAAGCTCAGACTGAATTCTTTCTATTACAATAAAGAGATAGATGAAATGAATAAACTTGAAGCGTCAGGAAGGATATTTCAGCTGGCACCAAGCAAGTCTTTGGAACTCACTCTTTTTTGCAACGATCTCGAGGAGCTGGGGCAGCTGTATTTTATGGGATTAAATGATACGAAGAGGGAGATAGGGAAAGTTAAAGAATACCTGGGGATTTAAGTGCGGCTTCACTGAGTTTCTCTAAGAGAACCAAACCCGGGATGAGATAAAGTTTGATAACAAAAGCACAGGTTCACTGAGTTTATGGAGGTGGGCCGGATCCTAGACAACAAATATTACGGAGATAAAAATGGCAAAATATAATTACACGGCTGTTGAAAAAAAATGGCGGGAGAAGTGGCAGGCAAGCCCGATAAATGTTTACGACAAGAACAATAAAAAGGAGAAATACTACTGTCTGGATATGTTTCCTTATCCATCGGGAACGGGCCTTCATGTGGGACACTGGAGAGGCTATGTGATAAGTGATGTATGGAGCCGTTACCAGATCCTTAAAGGCAAATATGTCATCCATCCCATGGGCTGGGATGCCTTTGGCCTTCCTGCAGAGAATTTTGCCATAAAGACAGGGCAGCATCCGGGGATATCCACAGAAAAAAACATAGACAACATCAGACGCCAGATAAAGGAAATAGCTGCCGTTTATGATTGGGATATGGAGATAAACACTACCGATCCCGACTATTACCGCTGGACCCAGTGGATATTTGTACAGATGTTTAAAAACGGTCTTGCTTACGAAAAGGAAATGCCCATAAACTGGTGTCCTTCCTGTAAGACCGGTCTTTCCAATGAAGAAGTGGTTGACGGCAAATGTGAGCGTTGCGGCGCGGAAGTGACCAAGAAGAACCTTCGTCAGTGGATGCTTAAGATTACCGCATATGCCGACAGGCTTCTTGACGACCTGGAATGTCTTGAGTGGCCTGAAAAGGTAAAGAAGATGCAGTCTGAGTGGATAGGCAGAAGCTACGGGGCCGAGGTGGATTTTGGGGTTGACGGACGTGACGAAAAGATAACCGTATTCACCACAAGACCCGACACTTTGCATGGCGCTACTTTCCTTGTGCTTGCGCCGGAGCATGAACTGGCCTCAAAGCTTTGCACGGAAGAAACAAAGACTGCCGTAGAGGATTACATTTACAAAGCCTCTACAAAATCGAATATCGACCGTATGCAGGATAAGGAAAAAACCGGCGTATTTACGGGTTCTTATGCGATAAATCCCATAAACGGTAAAAAGATCCCCATCTGGCTTTCCGACTATGTGCTGGCGGATTACGGCACCGGTGCCATAATGTGCGTGCCGGCCCATGATTCCAGGGATTTTGAGTTTGCCACCAAGTTTGGTATCCCTATCGTGCAGGTTATCGCAAAAGACGGTCAGGAGATAGATCCGCTGACAGAAGCATACACGGAAGCTGAAGGGATACTCATAAATTCTGGTGAATGGAATGGCCTTGAGTCTTCAAAGCTTAAAGTAGAAGCTCCGGATATGATAGAAAAGGCGGGTATCGGAAAGAAGCGTAAGAATTTCAAGCTTCGTGACTGGGTATTTTCACGCCAGAGATACTGGGGCGAGCCTATCCCCATCGTTCACTGTCCCGACTGCGGGGCAGTTGCAGTACCTGAGGACCGGCTTCCCCTTACACTTCCCGAGGTGGAAAAATATGAGCCTACGGGAACGGGAGAGTCTCCTCTTGCGGCGATCGACGAATGGGTAAATACAACATGCCCCGTTTGCGGCAAGCCTGCTAAGCGTGAGACCAATACCATGCCCCAGTGGGCAGGCTCATCCTGGTATTTCCTGCGTTATCCCGACAATAAAAACGATAAAGAGCTTATAAACCGGGAAAAGGCAGACGAGTTTCTTCCTGTGGATATGTATGTGGGTGGCGTGGAGCATGCTGTGCTTCATCTCCTTTATGCCAGATTTTATACCAAGTTCTTAAAAGATATTGGCGTGGTAGGCTTTGAGGAGCCCTTCCTGCGTTTGTTCAATCAGGGCATGATCGTAAAGGACGGGGCTAAGATGAGTAAGTCCAAGGGAAATGTGGTCTCCCCTGACGAACTGGTTGGTGATTACGGCTGTGATTCCCTGCGTATGTATGAGCTTTTTGTAGGCCCCCCGGATATGGATGCGGAGTGGGATGACAGCGGTATCGACGGTGTGTTCAGGTTCCTCACTAAGCTGTATCGTCTCTGCTCTGAAAACGCAGGAAAGGGAACGGAGCTTACCAGGGATATGGACCGCTTAAGAAACAAGCTTATCTTCGATATCAGCCAGAGACTTGACAGTTTCAGCTTAAATACCGTTGTGAGCGGTTTTATGGAGTATACGAATAAAATAAACGAGCTCGCTTCAAAGCAGGGTGGAGTGGATGATGATACATTAAAGACCATATCTGTACTCATCGCACCATTTGCACCCCATATAGCCGAAGAAATGTGGGAAATGCTCGGAGGGACGGAGAGTGTGTTCAGGGAAAGCTGGCCCGTGGCTGATGAGTCTGCCATGGAAGAGGACAGCATAGAAATGGTGGTACAGGTAAACGGCAAGGTGAGGTGCAAGCTTTCAGTGCCTGTGGATATGGGTAAGGATGATGTGATTAATCTTGCAAAAGAAACACTAGGAGATAAGCTGCCCGGGGATATCAGGAAGGAGATATTCGTGCCGGGGAAACTGGTGAATATCGTGGGGCAGTAAAACATGCTCCATATAATGAACATTTTGCCCTCTCGGTAAATCTGAGTTTTTCAGGGTACGTACACGAAACATTATAATTTTGAGAATATAAATATGATTAAACAGCAACTGGCAAAACTAGGAAAACAGAATTTTATGATGCAGGGCGGGCTTTTGGCTATCAGCGGCATCATTGTCAGGATCATAGGCATGCTTTACCGTATTCCTATGGCAAATATCATCGGGCCCCAGGGTTCCGGTATATATTCAGCAGCATTTAATGTATACAATATCGCCCTTATCCTGTCTTCATACGGTATGCCCATGGCGGTTTCAAAGCTGGTTTCCGCAAGGCTTACCACAAACCAGCACAGGAATGTTATGCAGGTGGCACTGAGAGCCCTGGTAGTGGCGTTTATTACAGGCGGAATTGCCGCGCTGATACTGTTCTTTGGAGCTGAAGGGATAGAAAAATTACTGTATTCCGGTATTCCCGGGGTAAAGAGTCCTCTGAAGGTACTGGCACCAACGGTTCTTATCGTTGCAGTGCTTGGTGTGTTCAGAGGCTTCTTCCAGGGGCAGGGAAATATGGTGCCTACGGCAATTTCACAGCTTATCGAGCAGATAGTGAATGCAGTAGTCAGTGTTGTAGCCAGCTTTGGATTCATGAAAGCTTATGCTGACAGCCTGAATCCCGGGGAATATGGTGCCATGGGAGGGACTCTGGGTACCTGTATGGGAGCGGCGGCAGCCCTTGCAGTGGTGGTATTCCTTGTTTTCAGAAACCGTTTT
>CACZTF010000044.1 GCA_902784025.1 uncultured Lachnospiraceae bacterium | reverse complement strand
GATGCTGCAAAGAAAAAGAACGAAATAATCAAGGATGCAACCCCGCAACAGTTAGAAACAGATGAAAAGCTGTTATCTAAACTAAAATATTATGAAAACAGAATTCATATTGCAAGTCTTTTGCGCCAGGTTTCAAAAGAACGGTACGGGAATGACTTTGATTTTAAGAATTAGAATGATAATGATTACTTATTAAGAAATGGACGGGATTAAATGAGTTTATACGAAAGATTATCAAACGGGGAAGAGAAATTGGCGGTTGTGGGGCTTGGATATGTAGGGATGCCCCTTGCTGTTGCATTTGCCAAGAAAGGATTAAATGTAATAGGATTTGATCTGAATGAAAAAAAAATAAATCTTTATGCGTCAGGTAAAGATCCAACTAATGAAGTAGGAGATGATGCGATAAAAGAATCTATGGTAGATTTTACATCAGATGAGAGAGAATTAAAAAGAGCAAAGTTTATCATTGTGGCCGTTCCTACGCCCATAAATCTTGACAGAACACCAAATCTGAATCCATTGATCACGTCTTCGGAAATAATCGGACGTAATATGACAAAAGGTTCAATCGTTGTTTATGAGTCTACCGTATATCCCGGGGTGACGGAAGATATATGCATACCGATACTTGAAAAAGAATCGAGTCTGATATGTGGTAGAGATTTTAAAGTGGGTTACAGCCCGGAAAGAATCAATCCCGGTGATAAAGAACATCAACTGGAAAATATTGTAAAAATAGTTTCGAGCGTAGATGATGAATCTTTAAATGAAATAAAAAACGTATATGATATTGTTGTTAAAGCAGGCACACATCCGGTATCAAATATAAAAACAGCGGAGGCCGTAAAGGTGGTTGAAAACAGTCAGAGAGATATAAACATTGCCTTTATGAATGAGCTCGCGATCGTTTTTGACCGTATGGGCATAGATACTAATGAAGTTGTTGAAGGAATGAATACGAAGTGGAATTCTCTGGGATTCAGACCGGGGCTTGTTGGCGGACATTGCATAGGTGTAGATCCCTATTATTTCACATATCAGGCGGAAAAACTGGGATATCATAGTAAGATAATCCTGAATGGAAGGATTGTAAATGATGGCATGGGAGAGTTTATTGCAGATGCAGCTGTAAAGGAAATGATATTGTCGGGGATTGCTGTTAAAGGAGCTAATATTGTGGTAATGGGCCTTTCATTTAAAGAGAATTGTCCGGATATCAGAAACAGCAAGGTTATCGACATTATTAAACGTCTCAGTGAATTTGGTGTAAAAACATTGGTAGTCGATCCATGGGCATCAAAGGACGATGCGCTTAAGGAATATGACGTGGATCTAAAAAAAACAGATGAAGTATCAGAAGCTGACTGTATTATTTTTGCGGTTGCGCATGATTGTTTCAGGTCTGTGTCCTTATCAGAAATAAGTAAAATGTACAGAAACAAGAATAATAAGGTGCTTATAGATGTAAAGGGTATTTATGACATGAAAGAGGCGTTACAAAAAGGTTTTTCGTATTGGAGACTATAGGATATTTGCTGGAAGACCGGTGCGGAATATCGATGAAGGAAGAAAGAATAGATACTCTGCAAAAACTCATCTGCGTAAGCCGGCCCCGCCGTTTCGGAAAATCATTTGCGGCAAAGATAAAGGATAAACAGTACCGGGATGCCATCAGGGATTACGGAGGGGATGTGATTTTGGTGGGGATAAATTATGACACGGAAAAAAAGACGCATGAGTGCAGGATAGAAAGGCTTGAGTGGTAGTTTCGGGATTTTTGAGTAAAAAAAATGCCGGAAGTTAAAAAGGATATTGCGCTTGGTAAAAAAGTGTAAAATAGAAAAAATAGAAAGAATAGAAAGAATAGAAAAAAGGAATAGTGATGGTTGATACTGTTTTTTCACCGGCATTCGTAAACAGGCCGAAATGTCTGGTGGGATCATAGAACAGCCGGGAAGAGGCTATGTAAAATTGTCGGTGCCGTATCTCAGAAAGCATCTCAGGGAGAGGGAGCAAGCGGGATTAAGGTCGTTGGGCATTTTCAACAGCAGTAAAAAGTCGCCGGTCTTCTTTTTTTGGTTAAAGACTTGTCGCAGATAAGCAAATGTGTT
>CACZTF010000043.1 GCA_902784025.1 uncultured Lachnospiraceae bacterium | reverse complement strand
TCTGCGACATTAACTGTCTGCTCGTTTCCTTCGTCGTCTGTCACGGTTACCTCTGTGGTTCCACCGCCCTGAGGGCCGCAGGCTGTAAGTGTGCCGGCTGTCATCACGGTACTCATGAGCAGAGCTACAAGTCTCTTTTTCATTTTTGTCCTCCTTTAGGATTGTTTTTGTTAAAATTGTTTCATTTTTGAAAATGTAAGCGCTTTCACGCCCTAAAAAAAATATATCACTTATGTTCCCCTAAGCGCAATTAACAAATCTTATAAATAATTATTCAAGTTTTTTTATATTTTTACCAAAAAAAGAATGTTTAGGTATATTGCGGATGTAAGAGTTTTCATGATATGCTTATTTTAGTGATGTTTTTTGACTATTTTGTAACTTTTCAGAATCCATCGGTTCATCCGGTACGCCTCAGCATTAAATACTTTGGGCCGTCCTGAATAGTTGTATTGTTTTACCTTTAGCAAAATTTTAGCATCATAATTTTAACTGTTCATAACCTACCTGGTAAAAGGAGCAAACAAATGAAATTTTCTTCAAAACTCTTTTCATCTGATAATTTTCCTTTCCCTATGCACAGCATTCATATCATGCACAAAGGTAAATTATTGCAGGAAGAGTATTTTGCTCCCTATGAAAAAGGACAGATGCACAGGATGTTTTCCATAACCAAGAGCTTCACCTCTCTTGCCATAGGCGCATTGATTGCGGAGGGAAAAATTGAACTGTCTGATCCGATATGTAAATTTTTTCCGGAATATGTACCTTCAGATGCCTCGCCATTTTTAACAGAAATGACAGTGCAGGACCTCCTGATGATGAGAACCTGTCATAAAGCCACTACCTACAAGATCAATGCTGCCGCACATTGGGTCCAATCCTTTTTTACAACAATTCCCGACCATGCCCCGGGCATGATTTTTAAATATGATACTTCTGCTGCCCATACACTTGCCGCACTGGTTAAAAAAATAAGCGGCAAAGGCGTCCTGGACTACCTGCGTGATGTTTTTTTAGTCGATATCGGCTTTTCGAAAGACGCCTATATACTGGAAGATCCTTTCGGATGCGAGATTGGCGGTTCCGGAATGGTAGCATATCCCGAGGACCTGCTGGCTGTGGGGACATTTCTTTTATCCCTTATAAACGGCTCCTTCGAAAATGGCTATTCCGAAGGAACCGGACAGAATGACATAGACCATAAAAACGCAAACACATTCCACGGTTTTGGGAAGGATAATTCCGAAATCGCTGACAATAAATATGATAAAGCTTTCTTTGAAAGATACGCCGCATATGTAAAAGATGCTATCAGCTTCCATAGTCCTACACTCCATGAGGCAAAGACCATTGACGAAATGCAGGGCTACGGATACCAGTTCTGGAGGATCCGGGATAACGGAATAATGATGTACGGCATGGGCGGACAGTATATGGTCCTCTACCCCGATGCGGAGCTTATTTTTATCACGACGGCAGATACACAGTCCGTACAGGGCGGAACTCAGTATATTCTGGACGAAATAAGGCGTGTGGCGCTTTCCATTTCTCCAGAACTAAAAATATCGCAGAATGCAGATCATGAGAATTCCATATTAGGTCATAGTTGTATCAACAATGACCATGCTTGTTCTCTTGATTTACCTGAGAACGCTAATGGGTCAGACCCCGAAAGTGTTCAGACTTTCCAGCAGCAGATAGAGAAATACTACGGAAACTACAGGATTCTTCCAAATACAAAGGAATTCAACGAACTTATAATAACTGCTGATGAGCTGATCTTAAAAACTGAGGATAAAAACTTTGTATTCCCCTATGGCTTACAGGAACCGCGCGGTGCAAAAGAAAATAGGTATGGACAGCAGATATATACAAAAACATTTCCTCAGCCTGACGGAAGCTTATATATCAATACTCAGATACTTGATGCATATGTCGGGAGCATTCATTTTATGCTGAATAAGAAGGATAACAGAATCACGCTTTCCCTTCGCAAGGTCGAGGAAAGCCTGTACAATGAATTCAACTGTTTTCTGGATGGGGTGGTTTGCTGATCACGACCGTATAGCTCATCTGCCGGTGGGATCTGTTCGCTGAATCTCACTTTACACCGTCAGGCGAGTCTATACGGTGTGGG
>CACZTF010000042.1 GCA_902784025.1 uncultured Lachnospiraceae bacterium | reverse complement strand
TTTTAAGAGGTGATAAGATTTTTATCCGCAGATTTCCGGAGGTAGCATTATTTGTTAAAACAAACCGTATCAGTTTTCTGCAAAAGATACGTAAAAGTTTTGCATGATCAATGATGGTCATTTTATTATTTATTCAAAAAATATGGTGGAAAAATGAAATCTGACAGACACGAAAAGATCAAGGAACTGATAAAAGATAATGAGATAGAGACGCAGGAAGAACTTGCCGAAGCTCTAAAAAAAGCAGGCTTTGAAGTAACTCAGGCCACAGTATCAAGGGATATAAGAGAACTTAAACTTTTTAAAGCTTCAACTGACGGTAATATGCGAAAATATGTGTTTCCGTTTTCCCAGGAGGCCGTATCAAATGAAAAATATGTGCATGTCCTTAAGGAAGGTTTTGTTTCCATGGAGTGCGCATGTAATATTTTGGTCATAAAAACAGTTCCCGGTATGGCTATGGCTGTATGTGCAGCTGTGGATGCTTTGGAACTGCCGGAAATAATCGGAACTATCGCCGGAGATGACACCATAATGGCAGCGACTGCAGGTGAAAGGCATGCCGGAGATTTACTTGATAAACTCAAAAAGATTATTATGTGATTTTTCTATTTTATTTTAACGGGATATTTTCTGTATCCTTTTTTTATGATAATTAACATTCAGATCCTGATCAGTTTATTATAATTTTGATCATAAATCCATTACAAGATAATTTAAAATAGTACCTTGATCTCAAAGGAGGTATGATGCTTACAAATCTATTTGTTAAAAATCTGGCCTTGATTGATGAAATAAATATTGATTTCAAAGATGGCCTTACTGTGCTTACAGGTGAGACCGGAGCCGGAAAATCAATTATACTCGGGGCAATAGGTATAGCGCTTGGAGCAAAACCTGCATCTGATATCGTCAGGGATGAGGATAAAGAAGCTGTTACGCAGTTATCTTTTTGTTTTGATAAAAAAGAATCTGATCTGTTTTTAAAGCTTTATGAAATGGGGATCGATTTTAATGATGAAGATGTTCTGATAATCAGAAGAAGTATTATTTCCGGAAGATCACGTTTTAAGATCAACGGATGCGACGTACCTTCTTCTCTGGTTAAGGATATAGCGCCTTATTTACTTGATCTGCATGCACAAAGAGATAATCTTCGATTGCTAAAGGACAAAGAACAGCTTATTCTTGTTGATACATTTGCAGGTGAGGATGCAAAAAGACTTAAATTAAATATATCAGATAAATTGTCAGCTTTAAACATGATCAAAGAAAAGCTTGATGATCTGGACGAAGATGAGTCTATCAGAAAAAGAGAATTGGATCTTCTCAGATTTGAAGTACAGGAATTAGATTCAGCATGCCTGAAATACGGAGAGGACACAGAGCTTGAAGAAAATTATAATAAGGGTGAAAATGCAGGTAAGATAAAAGAATCTGCTCTTTCAGCCATAAATTGTATTACAGGTGATACTGATTCTGTTTCATCTTTTGTCTCATCTGCTATCAGTTCGGTAGAGGATATTGCCGAAATTAATGAGGACGATGAAATAAAAAACATAAAAGATATGTTGTATGATGTTGAAAGTATAATATCAGATTGTTCCAGGGAACTTGATTCATACTTGTGCAATATTGATATTGATGAAGAAGAATTCTCCTATATAACTGAGCGTTTAAATACATATAACAGGTTAAAAGATAAATATAAAACAGATACATCAGGATTGATAAAGCAGTTAGAAGAAAAAAGAACACGAATTACCGATCTTGAAAATTCAGATGATCTGATCAGGAAATATAAAGAAGAGCAAAGCAGGATCAGTAGTGAATTGGAAAAGCTTTGTGATGCGCTTTCTGAGAAGCGAAAAGAAGCAGCCGGAGTCATTTCAGATAAACTGATAAAAGCAGCAAAAAATCTGAACTTTAATGATATCAGATTTAAAATTGATATTGTAAAAACAGGTGATATTACAGGCCTGGGAAATAATAAAGCTGTATTTCTTATCTCTACAAATCCGGGCGAAGATATAAAACCTTTAAAAGATGTAGCATCCGGAGGTGAACTCTCAAGGATAATGCTTGCATTTAAAACGATCACTGCAGAAACTGACTTTACGGAAACTCTGATCTTTGATGAGATAGATACCGGGATCAGCGGTAAAACAGCACAAAAAGTCGCAGCAAAAATAGCAGATACAGCAAAAAACACACAGATAATATGTATAACACATCTGCCACAGATCGCAGCTATGGGTGATCATCATTATTTGATAAATAAAACGGTCGGAAAAAACAGAAGTGTAACGGATATAAACCTCCTGGATGAACAGGAAAGAGTATTCGAACTTTCAAGACTGTTGGGAGGTGAGATAATAACGGATAATGTAAAAAACAATGCCAAAGAATTGCTCGATCAGGCAGCAAAAATTAAAAAAGAGGACAAAGGATAAGCATCATTAATGTAATGATTATGAAAATTTCATAAATTTTAAGAAAAAAACCCCTTATATATCTTGATTTTTAGCACTTTTATACATATAATGAGCCGTGAAAGTAAAAAATATGTAATTATTTCGTAATATTTAAAGGAAACTGTTACAATGAAAAAGATTAATAAGGCTCTGAACTTTTTTTTCATTTCAGCACTTACTGCTTCAGTGTTTTGTACTACACCGGTAATGGCTGACGATCTTTCACATTTTCAGGAAGAAAAAGTCAGGATAGAAAATGAAAAAAACAAAATAGAAAATGAAAAAAAAGAACTGGAGGCCGAAAAAGATAAAGCCAGTTCAGAAGCGGATGATCTTGATGAAAAACTAACTGATATACTTTCTGAAATAGATAAAATGGAGCTGGAAGCCGTAGCGCTTAACGAGCAGATAGAGCAAAACAAAACAGATCTTGAAGAAGCTAAAGAGCGTGCTTCAAAACAGTATGATGATATGAAGTTAAGAGTACAGTACATGTATGAAAATCAGACATCTACTGTAGGTGAAGCAATTTTTTCTGCAAAAGATATGGCTGATTGTCTTACCAAAGTCGAGTATGTCCAGAAAATATATGATTATGACAGAAACGAACTGGAAGAACTTGCAAAAACATATAAAGAAATAAAAGATATATCAGAAAAGCTTGCAGATGATTACGACAGACTCGCCAAGTCACAGGAAGAGGCTGTAGATAAAAGAAATGAGTTAGATGATCTTCTGGAATCTAAAAAAAGTGAAATAAGTGATCTTTCAGACAGGATCGCTAATGCACAAAGTCAGATAGCAAAAAAGGAAGCTGAAGAAGAGGCCAGAAAAGCGGCTGAAGATGAAGCCAAAAGGAAGGCTCAGGAAGAGGAAGCCAGACGTAAAGCCGCCGAAGAAGCTGAAAGGCAAAGGGCAG
>CACZTF010000041.1 GCA_902784025.1 uncultured Lachnospiraceae bacterium | reverse complement strand
TTTATCTCCTGTGTAGCAGCGGGATGCGAATCTAAAACCGCAAAAGCCGGAGCTAAAGTTAGACTTTTTTCGTCCCGTTGTCAACTCCCTGTACAACGGGCACTTAACGCTTTAAATTCTACTCTGCATATGTTTAATTTTTAAGGGTAAACCCTCGTTTATAATGTACCACGTTTTTGTTTATTTTACAATCCCTATTTTATAAACCGCACTACCATTTTAATCAAAGTGATCTGCCGATTCTGACTCCACCAGACTTTCATGTGCACCAATGTTTTTATATATAACTCTTCCATTTACTATAGTAGCGCGTACTCTTCCCTTAACTTTTTTTCGATCAAAAGGCGTATTCTTACCTTTCGAAAAAAAGTTTTCCTTTTTTATCTCATATTCTTCGGTTATGTCTATTACCGTTATATCACCATCAGCACCAACCTGCAGACGCCCCCGGTCTACCCCAAGGATCCTGGCGGGATTGTAACTCATCTTTTCTGCCATTTCGATAGGTGTCAGAAATCCTGTTTCTACAAGTTCTGTAAATATTACCGGTACTGCAGTTTCAAGACCGGTGATCCCAAAAGGAGCCTCTTTAAAACCTAATGACTTATCATCATCGGAATGGGGTGCATGATCTGTTGCTATACAATCTATGATCCCTTCTTTTAAACCTTGTCTTAAAGCATCCCTGTCTTGTTTTGTGCGAAGAGGCGGATTCATTTTATAATTTGGATCCGTACCGTCTATATCATCTTCCGTTAAAGTAAGATGATGGGGTGTAACTTCTGCAGTAACCGGTATACCGGCTTCTTTGGCTAGCTTAGTAAGAGTTACACTGTCACACGTTGAACAATGACAAAGATGTAATCTTGCTCCCGTCTCCTTTGCTATAAGAATATCTCTGGCGACGATTATATCCTCAACTTCATTTAAGATGCCGTAAAGATCAAGGCTTTTCGCCTTTTCACCGGCATTCATCACACCTCGTGCACGTAGATTAATATCCTCACAATGTGCAAAAACAGGAATATCTTCGTTGGCAGCCAGACGCATAGCCTGTCTTGCGATCCTTGCATTCATAACCGACTTACCGTCTTCACTCACCGCAACGGCACCATTATCATAAAGGGTTGAAAAATCGGTCAGATATTCACCGTCCTGATTGGCAGTGATAGCCGCAATAGGATGTATCTGTATCTGTGTAGCCTCAGCGATCTTATTATTCACATATTCCAACGTGTCAAGACTATCAACTACAGGTTTTGTATTAGGCATCATACAAACGCTTGTAAAGCCGCCCCTTGCCGCTGCACGGGCGCCCGTTCTTATTGTCTCTTTATATTCATAACCCGGCTCTCTGAAATGCACATGCAGATCTATCAGACCGGGCATGACCAGACACCCCTCCGCTTCAATGATAATATCATTATCTGTATGTTCACCGATATTATTATGTTCCTCAAATGACTCAAGATCGATATTTTTCTCGATCTCGAGAATCTTTCCGTCAACGATAAGTACGTCCGCTATCTCATCAAAGCCTGTTTCAGGGTCAAGTACTCTTCCGTTTTTTATAAGAGTGAATGCCATTTCTGCACCTCCGTTTTGATAAATATCAGTTGAAACCTATATATTTTCCGAGTCCGTGGTATGCTTTGATCAAAAATTTTCTGGCATATTCACCGGGCAGATTTATTATTATTCCAAAAGGATGATATCTCATGCGTCTGTAAAGCTTCATATCTGTTTTCTTCAACCATTCCCACAGATCTTTCTTTTTTTCAAAATGCTCCTCGGTTCCGCCTACCAGGAGAAGTATAGTAGCTATCTGATACATTATAGACAGATATTTAAACATATATCTTTCGCACTTCGGATCCATTTCGGGTGCATATTTCAGTATTTTAGTCATGCGCTTGCATATATAGATGTGCTGGTCTATCCTGCCGATCATGACATCTTCATTTATAGACTGGTCATCACGTCCGATATAATAACGATATAAGTTTACATTGTCATAATATAGTGTTTTTATGTAGGGCAAAGGTTGAAATACAAAAATATTATCAACATAAAACATCTTTTCCGGAAGAACAAGCTTACACTCATTAAGTATACTTCTTTTAAACATAACACTATGCATAAGAAGATACTGATCCACCAAAAACACACCTATATTATCCCATTGG
>CACZTF010000040.1 GCA_902784025.1 uncultured Lachnospiraceae bacterium | reverse complement strand
GATGATATTAAACTGGTTGAGGATCTGAGACTGGCAGTTAATCTTATCAATCTAAAAAATTATATAGATTCATATAAGATCTTAACTACAACCGATTGTAATGCAAGGTGTTCTTATTGTTATGAGCTCGGAATAAAAAAAGAAAACATGAGTCCGGATACGGCAGATAAAATAGTTGATTACATAAAAAACAATAGCTTGGGAAACAAGGTAACATTGTCATGGTTCGGCGGTGAACCTTTGATCAACACAAAAATAATAGATCATATCTGTAAAAGATTAACCGATTTAAATATAGAATATTCGTCTGTTATGACCAGTAACGGTTATTTATTTACGCCTGAACTCATTAAACGTGCAAAAAAAGAATGGAAACTTAATAATATACAGATAACACTTGACGGGACTAAAAACGAATATAACAGAATAAAAGCATATGTTGCTGCATGCAGCGATCCATTTTCCAGAGTAATGGATAATATAAATAGTCTTACATCTGAAAGAATAAGGGTAAACATCAGATTAAACATGGATCTTGATAATTATGATGACATATGTCTTCTTACAGATGAACTTGAACGAAATTTCAAAAATAATGAGTATATCAGTGTATATGCAAGCGGTCTTTTTCAAGATACAAATGACAGTGATGATAATGAACGGAGAACAAAAACATTTGAAAAAATAGATTCTTTAACAAAAAGATTGTATGAAAAAGGATTGGGAAAAAGAAATCGTAAGTCATTAAAACTACGTGTAAGAGCCTGTATGGCAGACGGGGATTCACACAGGGGTATAAGTCCTGCAGGTAATATTATGAAATGTGAACATCATATTTTTTCCATGACTACCGGTAATATTTTTTCTGTTGATGAAAACCCTGATGTTTTGGAAGAATGGAAGAAAAGGCTTCCTTATGAAGAAATATGTAAAGATTGTTTTGCACTTCCGACCTGTTTTAAATTAAAAAACTGCCCTGTTTCCCATGTATGTTCCAAAGATGAAAAAAATATGATATTAAATACTCTGAAATATGCTTTAAAAGATCATTTTGAACATTTTAAAGATATTGAAAAATAATGACATTTATCATTGTTACAGAAATTTTTTTAAAAAACATTTGACATATCATTGTAATTGATATATAATCCCGATGTAATAATTTGTAACATATTTGTAATAAATATAAACCGATTATAATTATTGTGAAAAGGAAAGGGATTATTGATTATTATGAAGTCACGTTTTTTTGGTAAAAGTAAATTGTTTGCAGGAGTTGCTCTTGCTGCAGGCGTAGCCTTTGGTACGGTTTTAGCAGGTGCTGCAGTTCCTCAGGATGCAGAGGCAGCAACTAAAAAGAATACCTGGGTATATGATAAGAAAACCAAGACATATAAATACTATGGTTCTGATGGAAAGCCTTATACCGGATGGCATCTTATGTCTAAAAAAGAAGGCGAAAAGAAAAGTCATTGGTCATTTTTCGGTAAAGATGGCGTTATGAGAACCGGTTGGGTACAGATTGGTAAAGGAACATCTAATCCTGACGGAGGCACTGCAAAGCATTGGTCATATTTCGGAAAAAACGGATGGCTCAGAACCGGTTGGGTACAGTTTGGAAAAGGAACTGCAAATCCTGACGGTAATACAACAAAGCATTGGTCGTATTTCGGTAATGACGGATGGCTCAAGACCGGTTGGGTACAGTTTGGAAAAGGAACATCAAATCCTGATGGAAACTGCGCAAAACATTGGTCATACTTTAGTCCTAAAGGATGGCTCCGTACCGGATGGCAGGAAATGGGTAAAGGGACAGATAATCCTGATGGCAACAGTAAAAAACATACATCATATTTTGGTGATAATGGCTGGATGGTAACCGGGGTTAAAAAGATCAAAGGAAAAACTTATGAGTTTAATTCCAATGGCTGGTTTGTTAAAGAGGTAAAAGAAACTACAACTACTGAATCTACAGCCGGATGGTCAAGCGGAAAAGCATCTGCATACGGTGGAGCTACTGACCCCGGTTGCGGCTCTATCACTGCAAACGGATCAAGAGTTACGGAATACTCTATGGGAGTTGCCATTCCTCTTGCATGGGGCAGAAGAGATCTTTTAGGTCATAAGGTAATGATCAGTTACGGTGGAAAGACCGTAACTGCAACTATAAATGATCTTGGAGGTATGGGAGGTGGATCCCGTCATCTCGATCTCCAGCCCGGAGTATGGAGAGCTTTCGGATTCAGCAGCTGCAACGGATGGGGTGTTCGTACAGTAAAATATAAGATTTTGTAATTTATTAACAAAAATAAGAAAGGATGTCTTGTATCATTATAAGACATCTTTTTTTGCTTTTAAAAACTCATAATTTAGTGTATAGTGTTTAGAAATAATATTTAAAGATAATTATTATCACTAAAAGGTTCTTAATATGAAAAAACTTTTACTTGTTGACGGTCATAGTATTTTAAACAGAGCTTATTATGGT
>CACZTF010000039.1 GCA_902784025.1 uncultured Lachnospiraceae bacterium | reverse complement strand
TTTATCGTTTAAAAACATTTAAAAAAGAAGGTGAAAACATGGGCAAGTATTTCGGAACCGATGGCTTCAGAGGAGAAGCCAATGTAGATCTTACAGTAGAGCATGCATATAAAGTAGGACGTTATTTGGGTTATTATTTTGGTAAAAAGCATGATGACGGCAAAGCTCATATCGTCATAGGCAAGGACACAAGACTCAGCAGTTATATGTTTGAATATTCACTGGCAGCAGGTCTTGCAGCCTCCGGAGCGGATGCATATCTTCTTCATGTTACCACCACGCCCAGTGTGGCATATGTTACCCGTGTTGACGAATTGGATTGCGGGATAATGATATCTGCCAGTCACAACCCTTTTTATGATAACGGTATAAAGCTCATTAACTGTGACGGTGAAAAAATGGGTGAAGATGTGATCCTGGAGATAGAGGATTATATAGACGGAAAGATACCGGAAATCCCATTTGCTACAGGAGATAAGATAGGAAAGACCGTCGATCATATTAATGCCAGAAACCGGTATATGGGCTATCTGATGGGACTTGCAAAGCATTCGTTCAAAGGTGTAAGGGTAGGGCTGGATCCGGGGAACGGAAGTGCATGGTCGCTTGCCAAAAGCATTTTTGATGCCTTGGGTGCCGAAACCCATGTGATCCATGCTGAACCTGACGGTACAAATATAAATAAAAACTGCGGATCAACACATATTGAAGATCTTCAGAAATTTGTAGTCGAAAAGGGTCTCGATGTAGGTTTTGCCTTTGACGGTGACGCTGACCGTTGTCTTGCTATTGACGAAAAGGGAAATGTTATGACCGGCGATCACATTCTCTATATTTATGCGAAATATATGAAGGAACGTGACAAACTCATGGGGAATACGGTGGTTACTACTGTGATGTCGAATATGGGACTGTACAAGGCGCTGGCAAAGCATGAGATTAATTTTGAAAAAACTGATGTCGGTGATAAGAATGTATATGCCTGTATGAGCAGGAACGGATATACTCTCGGCGGGGAGCAGTCCGGTCATATTATATTTGCCAAATACGCAACTACCGGCGACGGGATAATAACAGCTATAAAGGTGATGGAAGCAATGCTGGCCAGAAAAAAGAAGATCAGTGAACTGGCGGCCGAATTAGTCATTTTCCCGCAGGTTTTAAAAAATGTAAATGTTGCCGATAAAGACAAAGCCATGAAAGATCCGGGACTTTTACAAATGGTAAAGGCCATAGAGGATGAACTGGGGGATGACGGAAGAGTTTTGGTAAGGAAAAGCGGTACGGAACCCGTAGTACGTGTTATGATAGAGGCTGATACTGAAGAAAAATGTCATGAAAAGGCCGACAGGCTTGTAGATTATCTGGAGAAAAATCATGGGTAAAATATTAAAGGTCAATGCAGATGCAAAGATAAATATCGGACTTAATGTCCTGGGAAGACGTGAGGACGGATATCATGATGTGCGTATGATAATGCAGACACTTGATTACGGTGATACTCTGACACTTGAAAAAAGACCCGGGCGTGGTATCACTCTGGAATGTGATGACCCGGACATTTCTGAAGGCGATGATAATCTGGCAGTGGCAGCTGCAAAACAATTTGAAAAAGAATTCAACTCCCGCTTTTCTGATGAGTTCAAAGGGTGGGATTTCGGTATGCACATACGGTTACGTAAAAGGATACCCGTCAGTGCCGGTTTGGCAGGCGGCAGTGCTGATGCTGCTGCGGTCATAAAGGGTATGAATACGTTATTTGAAACAGGGCTCGGGAAAGAAGCTCTGATGAGGATAGGTGCATCTGTCGGAAGTGATGTTCCTTTTTGTATCATGGGGAGAACTGCCTTGGCTGAAGGCAGAGGAGAAAAGCTTTTACAGATACCGGACTTTACCCGATGTTATGTGCTCGTTGTAAAACCGGAAATAAGTATATCTACCGGAGAAGCCTACGATTCTCTGGATTCCATAGAAGGTCTTGAACATCCTGATATAGATTCACTTGAAAAATGTATCGCGGAGAAAAAAGACCTTAAGGAAATAGTCTCTTATATGGGTAACACATTTGAAGCACCTATGATAAAAAAATATCCTGTTATAGGTGCCATAAAGAGCACTATGGAAGAGCTGGGGGCACTTAAAGCTATGATGACAGGCAGCGGACCTACGGTGTTCGGTCTTTTTGACGATGAAGACGCCTTGCGTACAGCAAAAGATACAGCTGAACAAAAATACAGAGGATCATATATTTTTGATACAGTAACACATTAAGAATAAGGGTATATTTTTTATGAAAGATACTATTAGGTTAGACCAGGATTCAGATCGTCCCCTGAGGGAGGTTGTATTTTTGCGTCTCAGAAGGGCTATACTCCAGGGAGAACTGGAACCCGGTGAGCGGCTTATGGAAATACGTATGGCTGAACAGCTCGGGGTTTCAAGAACACCTGTCAGGGATGCCATACGGAATTTAATGGAAGAGGGACTCGTCAGTATGATACCCCGTTGCGGGGCAGTGGTTGCAGGAATAACAGACAAAGATATGCGTGATGTACTGGAAGTACGTACCACTTTGGAAGAACTGGCAGTCAGTCTGTGTACCGAGAGGATAACTAAAGAAGGTATAGAAAAATTAAAGGCTGCCAATGAGGTATTTAAAAAGGAAATATCTACCGGTGAGCTCATAAAAATAGCAGAGGCAGATACGGCTTTTCATGATATCATTTATTCCATTACTGAAAACAGACGTTTATTACAGATAATAAATGATCTGAGGGAACAGATATACAGATACCGGCTCGAATATATAAAAAACGATAAGGCAAGACAGGAACTTGCGTCGGAGCATGAGCGCATAATAAGATTTATAAGTCAGGGTGATATCCAAAATGCCAAGGATGCCATAAGAAAGCATATTGAAAACCAGATGAACGAGATTGCAATGGTCATCAATAAAAAAACGGAGAATAAATATGAGTAAAACACATGGCGGTTACGTACGTATACGGATAGTCAGGATACAGGATGGCGTCAGTGATATTGAAGAATATCAGGGAAATATCAAAGAGATAAATAACCGGCTGAATGTTACATTCTCTGAAATAAGCGATGACGGAACCAGGACAGCACATTTGTTAAAAGCAGACTCTGATTCAATGGAATGGATAAGAGAAGGGGATATCAAAACAAAAACAGTTTTTAAGGCAGGCAGCTCTCTGCCTTTTTTATTTTCAACACCCCACGGAAGCATACACATGAAGCTCACGACACATGATTACAGCTATATAAAAAAAGATACGCACGAAATATGCGTATCTTATTCTATCGACCAGGGTGAAAACATGATATCAGATTATGAGACCAGGATCAGCATCTTTGCAGATTATTGACTGATGTTCTTCAGATAATCCTTTTTTCCGTGTTTCTGAAGCATTTCCTGTTTCAGGTCGAATAGTGGTTGTGAAAGAT
>CACZTF010000038.1 GCA_902784025.1 uncultured Lachnospiraceae bacterium | reverse complement strand
ACTCCACTATAACGAGATTTTTCTTTGCCAATGCCTTTACCCTCACTTTCATGCATTTTTTAATAAATGTAAGCTAAATGATTCAAATTACATGAAACTGTACAACAAAAAAAAAATAATTTCAAGTATATATTTTTAAATCAGGCATTTTTCAGATTCCGGCTCTGACATATAATCCTGCAGAAACACTCCTTAACATACCTTCAAGTTCAAGATTGACTATTGCCTGAGCAGTTTTTTCATAACTTAGGTTAGTTTCATACATTATCCTGTTTATATTTTTAGGAAAATCTGTAAGAACTTTAAAAACGATCTGATCCGTCTGTTCTTCTTTTGAAGAAGAATATACCTTACTTTCTGCATCAGATTTTACACTGCCTTTCTTCAGATTACTGATCTTTCTTTTTATGCTGTCACACTCCATTATATCTTTGATATCTGTTAACGGATACGCCCCTTGTTTTATCAATTGCAGACAGCCCGAACTTAAAGGATCTCCGATACGTCCCGGAACTGCATATACATCCTTTCCCTGTTCAAGGGCCTGGTCCGCAGTAATAAGTGAACCCGATCTTTCTCTGGCTTCAACTATTATTACAGCATCTGCCAATGCTGAGATCAGTCTGTTCCTCCTGGGGAAAAAACCCGGTTCCGGATCTGTTCCCGGTGGCACCTCTGATATAACACAACCCTTTTTTTGAATTTCAAAATATGTTGTGATATTTGTCCTGGGATAACATATATCTACGCCACACCCTAAGACTCCAGCCGTATAACCTCCTCCTGCCAAGGCTCCCATATGACCGTAATTATCAGCACCGGTTGCCATTCCGCTAATGATCTGAAATCCTTCCATAGCAAGTTCTTTCCCAAACCGGTAAGCCATGTTTTTGCCATAATCGCTACACCCCCTGGCACCCACTATAGCAACAGACGGGACTTCATCTAAAGGCAGCCGCCCTTTATAATATAAAACAAATGGTGCATCAATGATATTACTGAGTGTTAAAGGATAATCTTTTTCATAAATGAACAATGATCTTATTCCGTTTGATTCCCATTTTATTATTTTTTTCTGTATATCTTCTTTTGATAACAATGTTTTTTTTATATCTCTTATTTTCTTTTTACCAATTCCCGGTATTTTATCCAATTCCTCTTCCTTTGCTTCAAAAACAGCTCTTGGTGTTCCCAATGACTCCAGAAGGTATGATATTGTTACAGATCCGATCCCCGGGATCAAAGATAACATATAACTATAGATCTTCTCATCTTTATCATTTATTCTATTTGTCATTTTTTATTCTCCCCCCATTTACTTCTTTTATTAAAAAATACGTCCATCATTTCTGAAATTTACAGCCATTGCTATATGCTTTTTTTTAATATCTTCACTTAGATCCAGATCAGCTGCTGTTCTGGCTGTTTTTAAGATTTTTTTACAGCCTCTCGCAGTAAGATGAAATCTTTCGAATACAGCCTCTAAAAAATGAAGTTCATTTTGTTTAAGCTTGCAAAACTCCTTAATCTCTCCTTCCGTCATTTCTGAATTAAAACGATGTCCATGTTCTTTAAATCGTTTCTGTTGTATCTCATGTGCAACACATACTTTTTCTCTCATTTCTGTTGATGTCATCACTTGCATATCCGTATGATCATCCGGTGAGTTCCCGGCATTTCCAGATGCCGGGTAAGTCGTAAACATATCGGAAAAACTAACCGGTGCAGTATGTATCCGAATATCAAATCTATCCAGCATCGGACCGGATATTCTTCCCATGTATCGTTCTATATCAAGATCAGAGCAGTGACATCTCAGCCTGTCAGGGTAAAATCCGCATTTGCATGGATTAACAGCTCCTACCAGCATAAAATCAGCAGGATATGTTATAGAATAACGGTTTCGTGACACTGTTATTCTCTTATCCTCCAATGGCTGACGCAACGCTTCGATTATATGCATTTTATATTGTGTAAGCTCATCAAGAAAAAGAACACCTTTGGAAGCAAGTGTAATCTCTCCCGGATCAGGACTGCTGCCTCCGCCTAACAAAGCTGATTCCGTTATGTTTTGTCCGGGACTCCGAAACGGACGCTTATTGATCAGACCTTTTTCTTCTTTGAGCTTTCCTGCAATACTGTATATTTTTGTCAATTCCATCTGTTCTTCATAAGATAACGGAGGCATTATTGAGGGTATGCGTTTCGCAAACATAGATTTTCCGCTTCCCGGTGAACCTATATACAAAATATTATGCATCCCTGCTGCTGCCACAAGTGTGGCTTTTTTTACATCAGTCTGGCCTTTTATATCATTAAAATCCTCCAGTGATGATAAATCATGTTCCTTTTCATGAGTTATGTTTTTTATCGGTTCAGGCAGACTCTTTAATGACATCAGCAAAACAGCCTCTTTAAGATCTTTAACCGGATATATGTTCAAGCCTTTTACAAAATTACATTCCTCTGAATTACCGACAGGTACGACTGCATTTTTAAATCCTTCCATCCTGGCTTTCATGAGGCAAGGAAGACACCCCCTTACCTCACGCAGACTGCCGTCAAATCCAAGTTCGCCAATAAAAACCGTTTTATTAAAATGATGTATCTCCGCCATGGAATTAGCAGCCAGCACCCCCATTGCTGTCGGCAGATCAAGCCCTGTACCCTGCTTCCTGAGATCGGCCGGTGAATAGTTTATCACTATTCTTTGGGGCCTCAGATCATAGCCTGAATTTTTGATGGCTACTTTTACTCTTTCTTTTGCTTCTTTAACTTCATTAGTGAGATATCCGCTCATTTCAAAGCATGGCAAACCTGATCCTACATCTGTCTCCACCCTTACCATAAAAGCAGATAAACCAAAAAAAACAGCACCATAAGATTCACTGTACATAAAACACCCCCTATAATAATTATAAAAAATTTGATAAAAAATCATTATTTTTATCTATTCATTATGTACAAATAGATATCCTTATAAAGGAAAAAATAACAATAAAAGGATCTTTATCAGATAACGAAATGGCCGGAAGATCATCCGGCATTTACGAATAACGGTATTTTAAATAATAAACCGTGTCTTGTCAATATAAAAAAGACTGTCATAAAAACAGTCTTTCCTAAATAGTGTTCATACTTGGTCATGTTATTTACATACCCAGGAGCAAAGTTTGCATATCGAATGATATCGACCCTTCAGCCGCATTATCAATTATCTCATCAGGTATATTAACATCACCGTTTTTATCAAATGAATTAAACGTAACAGATAGTTTTGAAGAAGCTGCTGTCACATCCATTCCGTTCAGGCTGCCGATTTTTTCGGTAAGGATATCATCTATCGCTTTTCCCGGATCAAACTCTATAGCATAAGGAGTCTGATCCTCTGTTCTGAAATACACGACTGTATCAACACCGGTCGCTTCTAAACTTTTTTTTGTCTTATCTGATATATCCTGTCCTGTAGAACTAATAGCTTCAACATATTTATCGCCCTTAATAGTACCTCTTAAAACATAGCAATCTATATTGTTGTGATCAACAGTTTCCTGTTCAAGATCAAAATCTGAAAACACATCTTTTATCTTAATGCAGGCGTTTATCACATCGGAAACACTCATCCCGGAAAACGGATCTTCTT
>CACZTF010000037.1 GCA_902784025.1 uncultured Lachnospiraceae bacterium | reverse complement strand
CACTTGCATCCACATCAAATGTAACGCCTGATACCTGCAGAAAGCCTCCGTTCAGATCAGGGAGTGAGTGAAGACTGAATTCGAGAGCATCGGCCAGTTCCTGTCCTGTTACATATTTTTCGCAAATATGATCGCCGTAAGGTGAAACGTCCAAAAGGTCTCCTAAGGTTATTGTGCCGGAAGATATATTATCACGTATGGCTCCGCCGTTTATAAAGCCGACCTCGGCTCCGACTGAATTTTTGTATGCGTCCGCCACGAGATCACCCAGATTTGTTTCCCCGTTTCTCACAAGCCAGGTACCTGCTTCGTTTTTTGCCAGAAGATCATGATCTGTGGTTCCCACAACCTGGGAAAGGATCTGTTCATATTCAGCTTTCTCCTGATTTATGATCCCGGTAATATATTCATCCTTTTTGTCATAATTACCTATAAGTTCGGATTTTATATTACCTGCCCGGTCGATGGTGACTTTTCCTATGTAGGGCATCTGATACCCGTCCTGGGTAAGGACAACATCGTGACCTTCAGCGTTCTTCACTTTTTCCATCTCTATGAGCGTATGCGAATGTCCGTCAAGTACGGCATTTATACCGGTGGTGTTATTTATCACTTCTGAAGATGTGTAAGGACTTTCACTTGCATCTACGCCCATATGCCCCAGAAGAATGCAGTAATCCGCTCCTTCGGCTCTGGCGGAGTCTACAGCCTTTTGTACTGCATTGTACAGGTTTTGACCGTTTTCACCTTCGCAGAAGCCATAAATGATGTTGCCGTCTTTATCAGAGAAGCGGTAGGCAGCGCTTTCCAGAATGGTATTTGCGGTTGTGACACCCACAAACGCGATCTTACGCCCGGCAACTTCCATTATCTTATAGGGTTCAAATACAAGTTTACCTGTACGCAGGTCGGTAAAGTTACAGGAAATATAAGGGTAATCAGCTCTTTCTGCCAGTGTAAGGAACTGATCTGCACCGTAATCAAATTCATGGTTTCCGGGAGTGACGGCATCGTACCCCATAGCGTTCATTAATATCTATAAGGGCTTCTCCGTTTGTCAGTGTACCCAGAGAAGCGCCCTGGATATGGTCGCCGTCGTCCACAACGATAACTGCATATCCCGCATCTTCCATTTTTTTTTGTAAGAAGCAAGTCCTGCATAGCCTACTTTATTGTCCACGCCGCAGTGGACATCGTTCGTGTAGAGGATAACGATGTCAGAAGTCTGTACGTCAGGCGCCGGCAACCAGGTGATGTCCACAGGGCTGCCATATATCTCGAACACCGCCCCCGGAACCGGGTTGCCGTCGTCATCGGTTTTATGGATAGTGAAAGTGTTATTTGCCTCTGATGTAATTGCATCTACTGCGGATTCTGCATTTACAACAGAATATGCCGCAACTGTGCCAAGCCCCACGGCTCCTGCAGTGATCAGTCCCACGAGTAGACTGCCTTTTTTCTTTCTTATCAAAACAGCGCTTACCGCCGTAAACGCCGCCGCAACAGCCACCCCTGTCCAAATGGCAGTGGGGTTGTAGTCACCGGTGTCAGGTACGGGTTTTACATTTACAGCGGAACCACCTGAAGGATTGCTGCGGGAAGGATCTACGTCGCTATCGCTGTCCGGACCGGAGGGCGTTATATTTGTCTTATGATTTACAATAGTTATTTTTTTTTCGGACAGATACTGGCCGAATTAAAGAAAAACGGTAAAAGCAAAAATAATCAGGACAGAGATAAGATGATCGCAGCACACGCAAGGTCAGCAGGATATGTCTTTGTAACGGATAGTACAAAGGATTTTGAAGATATTTCGGGACTTGATATTTGTAATTGGATAGAGAGAGAATAAATGTGTGACGGATCCTTCGGATTGACTATCATAAACGGCAGATTGGCAGCTAAGGAGAGAGTATGTATATGGCAGACAAGGTAAAGTTGATATTTCGCATAGTTGTGGTATAATTATACCACGGAGGTGATATTTATGCCACAGATCATTCCAATAAGAGAATTAAAGGTGCCGCAGTAATGGTTCACAGGAGAAGACGTGAGGATTGATGTAACTAATTATAAAAACGAAATATATATGTATTCATTGAATACAAGTCTGAACCGGATCTGTACAGAATAAGGTTCACTGAAAGTGTAGAATTGAATCATATAAAACAATAAACCGGGTTTTTTAAGAAACTGCTGTTACATATTTATGATGTGGCAGCGGTTTTCTTTTTTTTGAGTCTTTTTTATGTTTTAGAAACGCCGTCATATGAAACTGTGTATATTGTGTGAAGCGCTGGTTTTTGCTATACTGGTTCTGTAGTTTTATTATAGTTATTTATGCATAAATTTTTCCGTAGAAAGTTGATCGGGATTTCACGCTTCTGTTGTTAACGGAAAGGATGGTTTGTATGAAACAGTTACGTTTGCTGCTGAAAGTGCTTAAGGAAACGCATACTTTTAAGATAATTCTGATTTTTATGGCGTTTTTCTTCGTCTGTGCATTTATATTCTGGTTTAGGGAACCGGAAATAACCACATTTACTGATGCATTATGGTACTGCTATGCGGTGGTTACCACGGTGGGCTTCGGAGATATTGTGGTGCATACCCATCTGGCAAGGATCCTTTCGGTGATCCTTTCGGTATATGCAGTTGTGATCATAGCCATATTTACCGGTGTAGTGGTGAATTTCTTTATGAAGATGATACAAATGAAGGAAAAGGAAACCATTACGGCATTATTGGACAAACTGGAGCATTTGCCGGAGATGTCCCAAGAGGAACTTAAGGAACTGTCTGAGCAGGTAAAGAAGTACCATGCAAAGAAAAAGAAATAGGGATTTCATTTTGGTGTATTAAAGATAACACGGTTTGATCATGAAAGGACGTGAAGGAAATGAAATGTATTATCACAAAAGTGTTATCAGCAGTAACAGGTGGTTATTGTGGTTACTAAGGAGTAAAAATGATCCGAAAGCTTATAAGTGAAGTGCCTTGTATAGGTACGGGAAACGTAATATTGCGAAAAGTTACTCTTGCTGAAAAGGAATCATTAAAAAAGATGACGTGCAACCCTCATGTATACAGATATCTTCCTGCGTTTTTGTATAAAAAAAAATATGAAGATATAGAATATGTTATAAATCATCTTTATGACGAGGATTCAAATGACAGTTTTATTACAGGTATATATTTTAAAGACGACTTCTGTGGTCTGGAAGAGATATACGGTTTCAGAGATGATGACCACAAGATAAGTATAGGCTACAGGCTTATGGAAGAATACTGGGGGCTGGGTATAGCAACGGAAGCAC
This sequence comes from uncultured Lachnospiraceae bacterium, assembly GCA_902784025.1. GTDB lineage: Bacteria > Bacillota > Clostridia > Lachnospirales > Lachnospiraceae > UBA4285. The sequence continues at coordinate 1,443 of CACZTF010000037.1, read as the reverse complement.
TGAGACTGATGACAGAGTATCTGTTTAAAAATACTGATATTGAATTGATAACGGCAAGTGTATTGCCGGAAAACAAGGCGTCTGCCAGGGTGCTGGAGAAAAACGGATTTGATCTGATCGAACAGAATGTTCCTGAAGACTGGGGATTTGACAAGCCTCTGCCTACTGATAAATGGATAAAAAGATTGATTTATCAGAAAGATGATTTGTGAATTTTTATTGAAATAAGCTTTTTAGTTTGGTAAAATGTTCACCATGAAAGGTCGATCAGAAGGAGTAATCTATGAAGAAAAAAAGTAAAAGGTATTTCTAAGCTTATTTTAGCCGGTGTTATGACTGCTTCGGTGTTCACGGCCGCCGGTGTGTTTATTATTCCCGAAACGGGTATTGTAAATACAGATGTACAGGCTGAACCGGCGCAGTATACCTTGAACGCCACTATCTGCGAAGGCCTGCCCGGTGTTTACAAGACCAAAGCCAGAGTCGGTGACTCTAAAGATACTGCTATCATCGGCATTCCTTCCGTAGCCAAACAGACTTTAAACGGGGGTCCCACCACAGAGTCTCCGGCCATCATCATGGGCGCCGCGGTAAATTATGAGAAAAGGACGGGAGCCACGGAATTTACTCCCATCCCCGGCGCTGAGCTTACTGCCCCCTACAGATACTTCAGGTGGGGCGTTATCGACGAGCAGAGGCAGGATGAAGCGGGAAATGTGACCACCCATAAAAAACTGTCCGGCTTCCACCGATCCCAATCATTCAGCAGAGGTTCTTAAAAAATTCTTCAATGACGAAAAGGCTACTGCTGAAAACAGGGCAAGCAGTTATCTTGTAAAGGGATCTGACCTGGAGATAGATTCCATGGTGGAGGAAACCGTAAATAACGATGGCATACCCGAGTTTTCTTCCCTTACCGATGCCATGTATTATCAGCCCTATAATGCACATACCATAAAACTGATCTGCGAAGTGCCGGTTTTAGAGGGTATTACACTTACGGGATCTGCAGATAACAATCGTTCTTTAGTTTTGGACGTGAACAGTTTTGATATACAGTTTGCAAACAACACGCAAACAGATAAAGCTGCCCTTACGCTTGTAGGTGATTCGGAGCTTACCATAAAGGACGGATCCCATACTGCCGGTGCGGAGCTTGCCATCGGGAATAATGCCATGATGTCGGTAATGGATGGCGCCACGCTTATAATAGATGAAACATGTACTGTAGATGTGGAATACGATGCAGCCACTACGCCTGCTGACGGAAGCCAGCCTGCAGACACTCTGCTTGAGGGTATGCTGATGGTCAGCAACGGCGGCAGGGTGATATATTACGGTGTGTTCAATGTAGAAGGAACGGAAGGTAAACCCATAGATCCTGCCACACCATCCACTACGGATATGAAAAGCGCAGCTGTGTTTGTGGGGTATGATGGTGTG
>CACZTF010000036.1 GCA_902784025.1 uncultured Lachnospiraceae bacterium | reverse complement strand
TCTAATAAAGCGCTGCAGTGCCAAAACTGTAAAGACAAAACATGTCAGATAAAAAGAGGGCTGGCCGGGAAATTCCGTAAACGAAAATGAACGCATTTGTAAAGTCGCAGCTGCTTTAAAACAGACCCTGATAAACCTGTATCTGACAGACTGCGTAAATAATAAGCGCAAACCGGATCTGTCGTGGAATAAAATACGGAGGAAGGTCAAATGGCAAAGAAATGCAATCAGAAAATGAAAATATTACACCTTGCGCAGATTTTTTTGAAGGAAACTGACGAATCCCACCCCCTTACCATAAAGGATATCATCGCAAAGCTTGAACTGCTTGATATCTCTGCGGACCGTAAGACCCTGTATCAGGATTTTGACGAACTGCGTGATTTCGGGTATGACATCATATGCGAGCAGAAGGGACGTAATTTCTATTACTATCTGGGCAGCAGGGATTTTGAACTTCCGGAGTTAAAGCTTTTGGTAGACTCGGTACAGTCGGCCAAATTCATCACCGACAAAAAATCAAATACCCTTATCAGAAAGCTGGAGGGCATGACCAGCAGATACCAGGCGAAGCAGCTGAACCGCCAGGTGGCCATTACCGACAGGGTAAAGACCATGAACGAAAGCATTTATTACAATGTTGACAGGATCCATGAGGCCATAAATGCCGACGTAAAGATCACATTTTACTATTTCCAGTGGAACCTGAAAAAAGAACCGGTGCTGCGGCACGACGGTAAGCTTTACGAGGTAAGCCCCTGGGGACTGATGTGGGATGATGAAAATTATTATCTTGTGGCATACGACAGCGCAGAGGAGCGGATAAAGCATTACCGGGTGGATAAGATGCTTAAGATATCCATGACGAAAAGCAAACGCGAAGGTAAGTCATTTTTCAAAGACTTTGATATGCCCAAGTACACAAAAAGCGTATTCGGAATGTTCAGGGGTGAGACACAGCAGATAACCATCCGGGCTGAAAATGAAATGGCGGGAATATTGATAGACCGTTTCGGTAAGGAGATCATGATCATTCCCGATGACGAGACACATTTTCATATTTGTGTAAATGTAATGCTCAGCCCTCAGTTTATTGCTTGGATAATATCTCTCGGTGAAGGAGTGCAGATAACAGCACCGAAAGCGGCGGTGGATATGATGAAAGATGAGATAAGGCGTCTGTGCAGGATGTACGGGGAGAAGGATCAAGCATAACCGGATTATTATAAGACGTGTTTTTATATCTGTGAAGACCCGGGGGATACTACGGAATAATCGTGGAACATTATATCATATTAATGATATACAAACTAAGGATATGTCATTTTTAGGGCATGTCCTTTTTTATACTTGTTACATCATTTTTGCCGTTGGCGTTTTTAGCAGAAAGAGGTGTAACGAAGCAATGAAAAAGACTATTATAAAACTGGTTATCGCTATAGATATCTGCGCATTTTTGTTGTTTGCAAATAATGGTTTCTGTGGTATTGTCGGGGATTGTATCGCAGGTCTAATGTTTGGCCTTACAGGCGGACTCTGGCATGTTTTGCCGGTATACGGTCTTATCATCTTTATTTTAGTAATGTTTTGGGACGCACAGATCCTTACCCCCGTTTTTTTTATATCGACTGCACTGGTGATGACCGTTGCCGGATTTATCATTCAAATGCTGACCGGGATCTTTTACGGAAATGCCGGGGAATTGTTTTTGAAATGCGGTGATGATAAGAATGGCGGAGGGCTTATTTTCGGAGCACCGGTGAATTATATTTGCAAAACAGCAGGCATGGAGCTTGGCGTGTTTGTTACGGTGTGTGTTATGATCGCTGCTTTTTTTGTAAATGTGCATATGTTCACGGGGAATAATTTTGCAGATGTGCTCAGATCATGGGTTGACAGAAAACGTTATAAGGAAAGTGCTGAAGCGTCGCATTTCTGTACGAAAAAAGAACATTATTCTGAAAATACGAATGACAGATCAAGGCATATTAATAAAACTACAAAAGACAATATATCTGCTTCAAAAGATCAGGCGGACGATAAAAAGAAGGAACAGTCCGGGAATGATAAAAATAACAAAAATCCCGACAGATTAAAAACATCATCATCCTACAAAGCCCCGCCTATTTACCTGCTTGTAAAAGATGAAAGCCATGTTCAGGTAAATGTAAATGAACACAGGCTAAATGGTGAAAGCATCTGCTTTACTCTTGCAAATTTCGGCATAAAGTCCGAATATGCCGGCTTCGTACAGGGTTCGTCCGTTACCAGATATGAGATAAGACCTGATTCAAAAGTGCGCCTTGACAGGATAACATCCCTGGCGCCCAATCTTATGGCTGCGTTGAGATCCGATAATTTAAGAATCATAGCCCCCATCCCCGGCAAGGATACCGTAGGAATCGAAATGCCGAATAAAGAACGACGTATCGTTCATTTAAGGGAACTGCTGGAAAGTGACACATTTACACAAAGCAAATGCGACCTGCCGGTTGTGATAGGCGAGGACCTTACCGGCGCAGCGGTGGTGGACGATCTGGCCAAAATGCCGCATCTGCTGGTTGCCGGAAGTACCGGATCCGGGAAGAGTTCATGTCTGAATTCCGTTATCTTAAGCCTGTTGTTCAGGTTTTCACCGGAGGAGCTGCGGCTGGTGATCATAGATCCGAAGCAGGTGGAATTTACGCCGCTTTTTGATCTGCCTCATCTGCTTTTTCCGGTACTGAATGACATGACAAAAACATCCCTGATAAACAGGGTGCTTCAGTGGCTGATAAATGAAATGGAGCGGCGTTACGGGCTGTTTGCGCAGACCCGGACAGAGGACATAAAAAGCTTTAACGGCAGGGTGCAAAAGGAAAAGCCTGTGGATGAAAACGGTGCTGCCTTCAGGAAATTGCCGCGTATCGTGATTGTGCTTGACGAATTTGCCGACCTGATGATGTATAAAAATGTAAATGTAACTGAGTGCGTTATGCGTCTGGGACAGAAAGCAAGAGCTGCCGGGATACATTTGATCCTTGCCACCCAGAGACCTTCGGCAAAATCCCTTCCGGGTGAGATAAAGGCAAATGTTCCGGGGCGTATCGCACTGACTACTGCTTCAGGCGTGGACTCAAGGATAATCATAGAGTGCAACGGGGCGGAGAAGCTTTTAGGAAACGGTGATATGCTGTATACAAACGGGACATCGGAGCTGATAAGGGTCCAGGGGACATTTACATCAAAACAGGAAGTTTCGGCTGTAGCAGGGTACATCAAAGATAATAATGCAGTTGTGGAATATGTGGAAATGTCCGGCAGTGAAAATGCTACAGGAATATCTGCCGGATATGAAGATAAT
>CACZTF010000035.1 GCA_902784025.1 uncultured Lachnospiraceae bacterium | reverse complement strand
AAGGAGGTCAGATGATCGCATGGAGAATAATGGTTTAAAGAAAACCCCGCTGTATGATGTGCATGTCAGGTCCGGTGCAAAGATGGTACCTTTTGCCGGATTTGAAATGCCTGTACAGTATAAGACAGGGGTAGTTGAGGAGCATATGGCAGTCCGTACAAGGGCCGGTATTTTTGATATTTCCCACATGGGGGAGATAACCTTTAAAGGAAAGGATTCCCTTGATTTTCTTAACTACCTTCTGACTAATGACTATACAGACATATCGGACGGACAGGCAAGATATTCGCCCATGTGTAATGAGAATGGCGGTGTGGTTGATGATGTCATCGTATACAAAAAAGGTGACGGTGATTTTCTGATGGTGGTAAATGCTGCTAATAAAGACAAGGATCACGACTGGATCATGTCACATCTGCAGGGGAAAGATTATGAAACCGAGATTAACGACATTTCCTCAGAAGTGGCACAGATAGCAGTCCAGGGACCTAAAGCTATGGAAATAGTTAAAAAGATCGTATCGGAAAATGACATCCCCGATAAATATTATCATGCATGCTTTGACCGGGAAATACTGGGTGAGAACTGCATCATCTCCACTACAGGATATACAGGCGAGGAGGGAGTTGAGATATATACACCTGCAGGCGCCGCAGTTAAGATATGGGGATCTCTTATGGAAGCCGGGGAAGGTATATTAGTACCTTGCGGACTTGGTGCAAGAGATACCTTAAGACTTGAAGCGGGCATGCCTCTGTACGGTCATGAAATGAATGATGAGATAAGTCCCCGTGAAGCAGGTCTGGGTATCTTTGTTAAGCTTGATAAAAAAAGTGACTTTATCGGAAAAGAAGCGCTTATTTCGGAAGGCGAGCCGGCAAGGAGAAAAATAGGTCTTAAGGTAACAGGCAGAGGTATAGTAAGAGAAGGCCAGGACGTTTACAAGGATGGAAAAAAGGTGGGAGTTACATGCTCCGGTACTTTTTTGCCTTATCTGAAAGGAGCCTATGCTACAGCTCTTGTGGATGATGAAGCAAGAGAAATGGGATCATGCTTCGAGGTGGATGTCAGGGGCCGCATGGTAGAGTGTGAACAGGTAAAATCCCAGTTCTACAAAAGAGGATAAATTTAAGATTCGGTTGTTCTTATCTTAAGTATAGTGTGATATAATCGTAAACGTTACATATGATCCTTTGCGGATCATAAAAAAAGGAATGATTTCGGACATTATCATATGATCTTATTGACTCTGAAATAATGATCCGGTCAAATTTTAAGAAAGAGGTTTAAAGGAGAAGAAAATGAGAGACGAAAGAGATATTTCATATTTAAAGACACATGAATGGGTTGATATCGAGGGAGATACGGCATACGTCGGGATTGATGATTTTGCCCAGGAGCAGATGGGTGACATAGTTTTTGTCAATCTTCCCGAAGTAGGTGATGAAGTAGAGGCCGGAGAGGTTTTCGGTGATGTGGAGTCAGTTAAGGCAGTGTCAGATCTTTTCTGCCCAGTAACAGGCAAGGTCGTAGAGGTAAACGAAAACGTATTGGAAAGTCCCGGCCTTATTAACGAAGAACCCTATGAGTCATGGCTTATCAAGGTAGAAGAAATAACGGAACAGGGTGATCTTATCGATCGTAAAGAAATCGAGGCTATCATTGACGAAGAGGAAGGATAATGGGCAGCTATATTCCGAATACTGATAATGAACAGCAGCAAATGCTTAAAGCTTCCGGATACAAAGACTTTGATGATCTTTTTAAGACTATCCCCTCAGATCTGAAGCTTGACAGAGAGCTTGAATTACCGGAAGGCAGGAGCGAGCTTGAGGTCTTATCTATAATGGAGAGGACTGCGGATAAAAATAAGGTGTTCCGTCATATTTTCAGAGGTGCCGGAGCCTATGATCATTTTATTCCGTCCATTGTAAAAAGCGTTGTCGGAAAAGAAGAGTTCATAACGGCATATACGCCTTACCAGGCAGAGATCAGCCAGGGGATACTCCAGAGTATTTTCGAATACCAGACAGCTATATGTGAGCTCACGGGGATGGCTGTTTCAAATGCTTCTGTTTATGACGCCGGCACTGCAGCTGCAGAAGCGGTAAATATGTGCAGGGACAGAAAAAGGAGCTCTGCTCTCATAAGCTCACTTACTCCTCCGCATATCCGCTCTGTCATGGAGACCTATTGCTTCGGAACAGATACGAAGCATCTGGAAATACCCCAAAAGGACGGTCAGACAGATACCGATGAGCTGAAAAAACTTTTAGCGTCAGATGACAGCATCGCATGTGTATACATACAGCAGCCGAATTTTTACGGTATATTTGAGGATATAGATAAGATCGCAGAGATCACCCATGAGGCAGGTGCCAGGCTTATAACGGGAGTGAATCCTACTGCACTGGGTATCATGAAAAGTCCTGCAGACAGCGGTGCAGATATTGCAGTGGGAGATGCCCAGCCTTTCGGACTGCCTTTGAGTTTCGGAGGTCCGTATATAGGATTTATGGCTTGTACCGAAAAGCTGATGAGAAATCTGCCGGGCCGCATAGTAGGAGAGACAACAGATAATGATGGGAACAGGGCTTTTGTACTTACCCTTCAAGCCAGAGAGCAGCATATAAGAAGGGAAAAAGCCGGATCTAACATTTGCTCAAATGAAGCGTTATGTGCTCTGACTGCCGGTGTTTATCTTGCAGCATTTGGTGCGAAAGGACTGGCAGAGGTGGCTCTGCAATGCATGTCTAAGGCACATTATCTTAAAAAAGGCCTTGAAAAGATCGGCTTTACGGGCCTCTATGATAAAGAATTTTTCCATGAGTTTGTAACGGATTGTCCGGGTGATGCCCTGGAAATAACAGAGTATCTTGAAACGCAGGGAATACTTGGGGGTCTTCCTATTGGAGAAAACAGGATACTGTGGTGCGTTACCGAAAAAAATACCAAAGCTGATATGGACTCACTGATAAAAATATTGGAGAACAAAAAATGGAACTGATATATGAGATCGGAGGAACAGGACGGGGACTTGATCTGTTGCCGGAATGCGATGTTGAGGTAACAGAAATGCCTGAATCCTTAAAAAGAAATACTATGCCCGGGCTTGCAGAAGTATCCGAAACAGAGATAAGCAGACATTATACCAGGCTTGCAGGACGTTCATACGGCATTAATAACGGGTTTTATCCTTTAGGATCATGTACTATGAAATACAATCCCAAGGTAAATGAGGCAGCTTCTGCTCTTCCCGGTTTTACCATGATACACCCGCTGCAGAGTGAGAAAAGCATACAGGGATGCCTTAAGGTTATTAAAGATCTTTCTGATGATCTTTGTGAGATCTGCGGAATGGATTCCTTTTCCCTTCAGCCTGCAGCGGGAGCCCACGGAGAGCTTACCGGATTATTGCTGATCAAGGCATACTTAAGGGAAAAGGGTGAAACAAATCGTACAAAGATAATAGTTCCGGATTCTGCTCACGGCACGAATCCTGCAAGTGCGGTAATGTCAGGCTTTACAGTTGTAAATGTGCCGTCAGGCAGTGACGGATGTGTTGATCTGGAGGCTCTTAAGGCGGCTGTCGGTGATGACACAGCAGGGCTGATGCTGACTAACCCTAATACTGTCGGCCTTTTTGATAAAAATATAAAAGCGGTAACAGATATCGTACATGATGCAGGAGGATTGTGTTACTATGACGGCGCAAATCTAAATGCCATTATGGGAATCTGCCGTCCGGGTGATATGGGATTTGATGTGGTACACGTTAATCTCCACAAAACATTTTCCACACCCCACGGCGGCGGCGGCCCCGGTTCCGGTCCCGTAGGATGTAAGGCATTTCTGTCAGATCATATGCCGGGTGGCAGCGCAGATATTGATAAGGACGGCAATTATATATGGAAAAAAGCATCAAAGTCTATCGGTGACATGAAGGGGTTCCACGGTAATTTTTTAGTTGCTGTCAAGGCATTGAGCTATATACTGTCACTTGGCAGGGACGGTATAGTTAAAACAGCACAAAATGCCGTGCTGAATGCAAATTATATGAGGGTGGCACTTAAAGATACTTTTGATATGGCTTATGACGAAACATGTATGCATGAATTCGTTATGGATCTGGGCAGTTTAAAAGAAGAAACAGGTTGTGCTGCGATAGATGTGGCAAAGGGACTTCTGGATATGAAAATGCATCCGCCTACCATGTATTTTCCCCTGATAGTCCATGAAGCACTTATGGCTGAGCCCACGGAAACAGAACCCAGGGAAATGCTTGATCTGGCAGTTGAAAATTTAAAAAAGCTTAAGGAAATGGCACAAAAAGAACCTGAATCGCTGCATTCTGCTCCCCATGATACGTGTGTGGGAAGACCCGATGAAGTAAAGGCTGCAAGAAATCCTGTTGTCAGATTCGTGAGGAAAGAAGATTGATATCATATATAACCGGAATTCTTGCGGAAACCGGAACAGAACAGATAGTAATAGAAACAAACGGATTCGGAATGAATATAAACGTTCCGGCGTCAGTCTTGTCCGGGCTGCCTCCTGTAGGATCGGAGCTTAAAATATATACTTACATGTATGTTAGGGAAGACATGATAAATCTATATGGATTTGTTACCCGTGATGATCTTGAATTTTTCAAGCTTATGCTGAATGTAAGCGGTATCGGTCCCAAAGGAGCATTGTCGATACTATCGTATGCCACGCCGGATGAGCTGCGGCTTGCGATCCTCACGGACGATGAAAAGAAAATATCTTCTGCCCCGGGAGTAGGCAAAAAAACGGCTCAAAGACTGGTTCTTGAACTGAAAGACAAGATAAGTGCTCCGGTGGAAGATTTTTCTGTCAAAGGTGCAGCGTCTGATCTTTCAGGAGGTGTTGTCAGTGAAGCTTTAGAAGCCCTGGGAGCATTGGGGATCTCATCATCCGAAGCTGTCGGGGCCGTGAAGAAGATCGGTGATACACAAGGTCTTTCAGTGGAAGAGATCATCAAATTGGCGTTGAAGAATATATAACCAAATGCTGAAGAAAATATGTAGTTATAAATTGTTATAGGGAAAAAACATGTCTGACAAACGTATTATTTCGGCGGAACTGACTCCTGAAGATAAAATACAGGAAAACAGTCTCCGGCCTAAAAACTTAAGTGAATATATCGGTCAGAAAAAGGTTCGTGATAATCTAAGCATATACATAAAAGCTGCGAAAGAAAGGGGGGAAGCCCTTGACCATGTTCTGTTGTACGGCCCGCCGGGGCTGGGAAAGACCACGCTTGCAGGTATCATTGCGGAAGAGATGGGGACAAGATTAAAGATCACAAGCGGTCCGGCCGTAGAACGTCCCGGAGAGCTTGCGGCGATACTCTCGGGGCTGTCGGAAGGGGACGTGTTGTTTGTAGATGAGATACACCGTCTGAACAGACAGGTTGAGGAGATACTGTATCCTGCGATGGAGGACTATGCAATAGATATAATACTTGGGAAAGGTGCTACGGCGAAATCCATAAGACTTGATCTTCCGCCATTTACTCTTGTAGGGGCAACAACAAGAGCGGGACTTTTGTCTGCCCCTCTTCGCGACAGGTTCGGAGTTGTAAGTCATCTTGAGTATTATTCCGATGAAGAACTTGAGATCATAATAAAAAGATCAGCCGGCGTTCTGAATGTATCTATAGATGATGGCGGCGCGAAGGAACTGGCAAAAAGATCAAGGGGGACTCCCAGGCTTGCAAACAGATTTTTAAAACGTGTCAGGGACTTTGCGCAGGTAGAGTTTGACGGAATCATCACCTCGGATGTGGCAGATCATGCTCTTTCATCGCTTGAAGTGGATATGAACGGTCTTGACGGAAACGACAGAAGGATACTGATCACTCTTATAGACCAGTTTAACGGCGGACCGGTAGGTGTAGACTCTCTTGCAGCCTCAATCGGCGAAGATGCGGGGACGCTGGAAGAGGTTTACGAGCCTTATCTGGTACAAAAAGGATTTATCAACAGAACACAAAGAGGCCGTGTTGCAGCAGCCAGGGCATACGATTCTGTTGGAAGAAAAAAGCCGGAAGAGATTGATGACAGGGGGGATGGATAATGAAAAAAAAAGTATATATACCCTTGATAATCGGAGCAGGAGCTGCTGCAGGTATAATATTGGGAGTGGTCAATTTCGGAAGCCGTTCTGATGTTAGTTATGAAAACTCCACGGATATAGCACAGGAGACAACATCATCAGAGACTACACTATCCGAAGAAGAAAAGAAAAAGCTGGAAGAACAGAAGGAAAAGGAATATGAGGAAAAAGAACGACAGGAAGAAAAGAATGTTTCCGATCGTCTGAAAGCAAAAGAAGAGGAAAAGAAAAAAAAGAAAGAAGAAGAGGAAAAAAAGAGAGCGGAAGAGAAAAGAAAAGAAGAAGAGAAAAAAAACAAAGATAAAGATAATGACAAAGACGGACGCCGGGAGGATGCAGACGGGCAGGGACCGGAATATTCAGATTTGTATGATGATGAAGGAAATGAAGATGACGACACAGACATCTATACATATCTGCCAAATGATAAAAAAACGGAACAGGGATCATCAAATTCAGGCGGAGGTAATACGTCACAAGCTACGCAGCACAGACATTCATGGGAAGCCGTGTACAGGACTGTTCACCATGATGCACAGACTCATAATGAAAAAAGAACAGTAGGAAACCGCGAGATAACAGAATGTACATACAACGGCTCTCTCTTTTTCGTTTTTCTGACAGAATATGAAGATTCTTCGTTTTATCAGGTATGTAAACTGGCAAATGGAAATCTTATATTTGAGACAAGCAGGGAATATGATAAAAAAAATCTGAATTATTTTAAGAATATGATGCATATTTCACCGGACGACACTGCATACGATTTTTCAACCAGAACGGAAGAGATCCTAAAGGATGTAACTGTGACGGATCAAGCTGCATATGATGAAAAGGTATTTGATCATTATGTCTGCAAAACCTGTGGTCAAAAGAGTTATTAAAAAGGTCTGATATGGAATTTAGATTACATTCTGATTTTAAACCCACCGGCGACCAGCCGAAAGCAATAGAGAAACTGTCCCAGGGTTTTAAAGAGGGAAATCAGTTTCAGACATTGCTGGGTGTTACCGGCTCGGGAAAAACATTTACAATGGCAAACATTATTGAAAGGGTACAGAAGCCTACTCTTATAATGTCACATAATAAGACACTGGCTGCGCAGCTCTACGGTGAGATGAAGGAATTTTTTCCGGAAAATGCCGTAGAGTATTTTGTTTCGTACTACGATTATTACCAGCCTGAGGCGTATGTT
>CACZTF010000034.1 GCA_902784025.1 uncultured Lachnospiraceae bacterium | reverse complement strand
ATCGATCAGCATAAATAAAGGGCTACGGTAGTTTTATTACGGAGAAATAGGGAAGAAGATAAAGAAAAATTCGATTAAAGATAAAGAAAAAAAGATATGAACTTGATGATTATAGAGGATGAAGTTATGGAACAATGGGAATCCAGGTTTTGAACGAACATATAGAAAATAAGGGAAGAAAAAGAGATAAAATATCCAAAGATATAGAGAAAAAGGGAATTACAACAAGAACCCAGTGAAATACAGGGCATAAATATTAAAAGATATGGAGAAAAAGGGAATTGCGACAGGAACATAAGAGGAAAAGGGAACATGGCCTGATATGGTCCCCAGATTTTTTCACAACCTTCAAAAAAAGCACAAATACTGGGATTTCAAGAAAATATTAGAAAAAAGAAAAGAGGTTTTGGGAATGCATATTCCTTATTTTACTGAATAATGGGGAAAATAAAATGACCTGACATCTAAAACACAATTTATAGTGTAATTTTATGATAATATCCATAAATAATGTAAAGTATCTCCCTTGGCAAAGGTTTTATATGGAGATAAAGGGAACGGACAGGACAAAGATATGGAGTATAAGGGAACATTTAATTCCGACAGGAATCCAATTTATTAAATTTTTGCGGAAGAAACAGAAAAGAAAGGATGTTTTCCAAACATTACATATAGAAAAACAGGGAATATAAACAAAACATACAAACCGCATAAATGCACATGCTCAAATCTTATCATGGAGAAATGGGGCATATATAAGTCTGAAGATATAGAAAATCAGGGAAGTTTTTTAATATCGTGGTGTCCAAAACACATTTGAAAAGCATGATATCATGTGCGATAATACAAAAAGTAGGAGTAATTTGGTATGAAGTAAAGAGAAAAGGGGGACAGAAATGGGGAGAAAATCTGCCGAACAGAGAGAACGGGAACAGATCCAGCTGTATACCGGTTATCAGAATAATTATAAGAAATCCAATACACTCATAAACGCGAAGGGCAGAAGTACACTTCTCGGAATGAAACTTTTCACAATAGGAATAATTCATGCAAAGTACGATGATGATACCAATGAGATAGTATCAGTCGTATATTCCGGACAGTTAAAAAAAATGCTCGGATCCACGTCAGGATCGCTGTTTACCCATATAAAAGAACAGATTCATCCTAAATCAAAGAAAAATCCGTCGCTTCTTGACTGGAGAATAATATACGAGGATGACAAAGCCAAGAAAATATCTGCATCCAATGTGATCACTGATGCGGAATTTGCTGATGGTGTTCTCAAAATTACTTTTAATACAAAACTAAAGGATTACATCATAGGGCTTAATAAAAACTTCACAATGCTGGACTACGAAGAACAGTTTCATCTGAGCAGTCAGTATAGTTACAGATTATATGAAATGTGCAAACAACAGATTGATTACATAAACTATGTCGAAAAAAGGAAAGGACCTATCGAATGGACCTGTAATCTTACCGAACTAAAATTAAAACTCGGAATAATCGATGCAAGGGAATACCCTGAGATTGAAGAGCTCCTGAAAAAGGAGAACCCTGACTACGACAGAATAGAAGAGATTTCCAAAAACTCTGCAAAGAAATATTCTGCATATTCCGATTTTAAAAAGAATGCTCTGGATAAAGCCGCAAGGGAAGTTACTGAAAAAACAAGTCTTGACGTGGATTATGAGGAAAATAAAGCTGGAAGAGGCGGAAAAGTAAGAGGGATAACTTTCCGCGTGAAATACAAAGAAGCAGATGTCGTCGAAGAAACACAGCCCAAAAAGATATCGGAAGAAGAGATGGATAATATCATAGATGATATCTATGAGGCATGTATGGGCAGACTTAAGGTAAGCGAATGCAGGGCAATAGCAAAGGAAAGCGGCTACAATAAAGATAAAGCCATAAAGGCCTGCAATCTTGCGATGAAAAACATCGATAACATAAGTAATCTGCCGGGATGGATAATAGCTGCGATACGGGGTGAATACGAAGACAGGAAGATAATAGGAAAGAAAACTTCGGGATTCAGCAAATTTGAGCAGCGGTCTTATGATTACAACGAATTGGAAAAAATGCTGACTGAAAACTGACAATTATGATGCAGGAGAGAAAAATTCTCTCCTGCATTTCTTTTGGCAGATAATGTCTACTAAATGCATATTTATGATGAAAAATAGATTATTGTATGGTATAATATACTTATCATAAAAACAATAGAAAGAGGATATTATGCCAGTATTCGACGATAAGGTATTTATAGAACAATTCATAAAAGAGATGACAAGAACAGCAATGAACAAACTGGCCAGGAAAGTTGTAAGAATGGCAATTTTCGCGGGTATCATGTACTGTCTGGCTTGGGCGTGCATACCGTTTGTATCATATATGTTTGATGACCTGCAGGGCGGGTTACTCCCGACAGTTTTGATGCTTTATGGTTTTATCCAGGTGGCTGAGGCCATGGGTAAATCAGATACTGAATATAAGTGGATGGATGCTATTTTTGGCGCATTTTTCTTTATTGCTTCAGCAGTAATACATACAGAGCAGCTGATACAGGAGGAGGTATCAGGTTACACGTTAAAATCCGTATATCCGGTTATCCCAATCTTTATCATGGGAGCAGCGTTTTCATTAAAAAATCGTGCACATTTTTTATGCAGGGAAATAGAAAATATAAAAAAGAGTGCAGATAATATAGAATATTCGGTCACTGGGGATAGCGAAAACGGGTACGAAATAATGATTAGTAGCGATACGAAACAATAAGGGCTTGATCTTAAGTGTCTGACATTTTCTCCTTTACTTTCAAAACAGCAGTGATATAATACACATAATATCAATCATAAAAATAACAATAAAAAACAATAGCTCCGGCGATACTGATTCATTTAACGCACTTTATGCGTATGAATAAGTATGAATAAAATCGCAGGGGCTTTTTTATATATATTTATCAACAGCACGCTGGCATGATCCCGGCGGTGGGTATTTAAACTAAGTACCTGTCGTTGCCGGGATACATTTCCGGAACGTGCTTTTTTTATGGATGTTTTTTTAGCAGCACCCAAGCTGCAGAAATGGAGGTAAAAAATGGGAATTTATACTTATGATTATGCAATTGATTCTGAAACACTGAGTTTTGAACGTGAAAATCACGCGAAAGAAGATCGCGAGTATGCAAGTGCTTATGCAGGTGCAGCTTATGACGATTACTCCAGCGCATATTCAGGCGCGGACTCATACGACGAGTATTGATTTTAAGGGAGGAAAAAATGAAAAAAATTCTATTTAGAACGGCAGCCTATATTATGGCTGCATTTTTAATGGTAACTGGAATGACTGTGCATGGGGCTGGGCAGGAACAAGAGATTCTTACTGCGATGAACAGTGAGAGAGCTGCTGCAGGACTTGCACCTCTGGTGATGAGCCAGACGCTTACAGAGGCAGCATCTGTAAGAGCCCAGGAATCGAGTGTGAAGTTTTCTCATACGCGTCCGGACGGGACCGATTATTACACGGTAAATCCCGCTGTATATGGAGAAAATCTTGCACACGGATATGCGGGAAAAGTTTTTTCCGCAGAACAGTATGTAGCAGCATTCATGGCCAGCCCTTCACATAGGGCAAATGTACTTTACAAAGACAGTACAGAGGT
>CACZTF010000033.1 GCA_902784025.1 uncultured Lachnospiraceae bacterium | reverse complement strand
TCATGGCGTAGCCGCCCCCGAAGGTAAAAGCTCCTATTTTTAAAAACGGTATAAATAAGTTGAGAAAAATCATGATCGCTTCTCCTTATTACTGTCAGTGCCTGAAAGAAAGACGGCAGCAATTCCGATACCTGCACTTGCTATTAAAATGATCACGGTATGTATGCCGAAGATCACTTCAGCCGTAAAAGCACCTGCGATGATACAATATGACAGGATGTTTCGCGGAGCTTTCTTTGCCATTATTATAAGGGCTCTGATCACCAGTGCGAGAACGCCTGCCCTGAGTCCGAAAAAAACATACTTAAGATATATGTTTTCGGAAAAGACGTCCAGAAATCTTGATATGATAAGTATTATTATGAAGGATGGTAGTATGACCCCCAAAGTGGAGAACAGGGATCCCGTAAAACCGCGCATTCTTTTTCCTATAAAAGTCGCTGCATTTACAGCCAGCGGACCGGGAGTAGACTCTGAAACAGCGATCATTTCCGCCATTTCATCATCTGAGATCCACCCTTTGTTCTCAACGAATTCTTTCTGCATCAGAGGGATCATGGCATAACCGCCGCCGAAAGTCATTATCCCCAGCTTGAAAAAACTGATGAACAGACGGAAAATACTTGTGTCGGACCCGTTTTTTTTCATATTGTTATTTACTTCATTTTTGACCATGAAAACTCCTGAAAAAGTTGATTGCTGTATTTTATCATTCTATCATAAATATCTCCGATCTTTTTACGGACACAAAATATACACACTTGTACAAGTTTGTAAAAATTTTAAAAAAATATCCCCCATGGGGGCTTATTATAAAAACAAGGAGTGTTATTATATATTTGCCCGTTGTAAAAGGAAGTTCTTTCAGTCCTTCCTAATGGAAAAGGTACATACACGGGCTGTAAATATTGCCTGTGGCAGATTTTTATCTGCCGCAACAGTTCGTTCTCTCCATGTTATACCTTTTCCAAAAGAAGCTCGTATCCCTACGGGCTTTTTTTTGTCTTATCAGCGGAATCTTCCCGTAAAAAAACCGGGAACTGTAATTTAACACAGTAACCCGGTCTTTATATGCTTTACAGCACATTTACATTTGCATAATGTTATGATCAGTCTGCAAAGGGAGGTGTTCCTTCTGCATTAGAAACTACAGCGTCGATCATAACGGAACCGCCCTTAAGGATCTCGCCCACACCTACAACTCTTCTTGCGGGTGTTCCGTCGGGGAAGAACTTCTTGTAAGCTTCATCAACAGCTGCAAGATCAGCGATATCCTTTAAGTAAATGTTAACTTTAACCACATCCTCAAGCTTGTGATCTACGCTTTCTACGATAGCCTT
The DNA here is from genome assembly GCA_902784025.1 of uncultured Lachnospiraceae bacterium. Lineage (GTDB taxonomy): Bacteria > Bacillota > Clostridia > Lachnospirales > Lachnospiraceae > UBA4285. The sequence continues at coordinate 5,983 of CACZTF010000033.1, read as the reverse complement.
GATGTTTGTAAGTGCCTGCTCAGCCTCTGCGCCTGCTCCGCCTGAAACAAAACTGTCTGAACCTGCTTCCTTGCCAAACTGGGCTCCGATGTTGTTATAGTGTGAAAATGCAACAGTCTGTGTAGAGCAGCAGCACTTGGGAGCCTTATCTGTGTTGTTAGGCTCTACGATAAGACCGTGTCTGTCCTCAACAAGCTGGGGAGGAGTACCGTCACCATGGGAAACAACAGCCTCTACGGCTACGCATGCTCCCTTGGGAAGATCCTTAACCTTAACAACACTGCGTGCGGGAACATACTTAACGGTTCTTGCAATGGCAGTGTCGGGGAAGAAAGTCTTGTAAACTTCATTTACGGCCTCAAGATCTGAAAGATCCTTAAGGAAGATGGTATTTTTTACGATATCATCTACACATACATCTATGCTTGCAAGGATGTTCTTGATGTTCTGGAGAGCCTGCTTAGCTTCTTCTTTAACACCACCGGAAACCAGGCTGCCGTCCTTGTCTATACCGATCTGCATAGTGATATTATTGTAATGTGAGAAAGCACATGTCTGTGTAGAGTTCGGACTCTTGTATACATCATCGGCATTTCTTGCCAAAATAATAAGATCATCTGCCTGAGGTGCATCCGGAATAGTTCCGAGACCGTGTGAGAGAACAGCGTCTGCCATGATAAGAGCGCCTTCTACAGGAAGGGCGTCCACTGCAACTACTGTCCTGGTAGGAAGAGGATCTTTAAAATAATTACCATATACTTCGTTCACAGCATCAAGATCTGCGATATCTTTGAGGAATATGGACACGCGTACGGTTTGTGAAACCTTTCTGTCAATGCCCTCGATAACTGCTACGATGTTCTTGAACACCTGATCAGCCTGTTCCTTGATACCTCCGTCTACGATGGAGCCGGTAGCGGGATCGATGGGGAACTGTGTAGAAAAATGATTATAGTGAGAGAAAGCAACGGTATGTGAGCTCATGTCACACTTGGGTGCCCCGTCTACATTTCTTGCGAGTACTGCGTTGTCAGCCATAAGAAAATCCTCCTTATTATCAAGTGATTTAAATTTTCAGATTACAATATACATTTTATGAAAATTAACGCAAAAAGTCTACTCTTTTTTTCTGAAAATTAAAAATTTACTGATAAGATAATTAGAAGCGATGATGACCAGCTGAACTATTATTTTTGCTATCTTATCGTTCATATGGAAAGTGGTGACGAACAGGAACATCAGTCCCATATCTATACCTAAAGTCACCAGTCGCGCACCAAAAAAACCGGCGGCTTCAACGAGGATGTTTTTATTTTTACTTTTGAAAACATATTTTCTGTTTACTATATATGCAAATGTAACAGAGATGATCCATGATAATACATTGGCTGCCTGCAGCTGTCCGGGATCTTCGGGATCAAGAAAAGTGTGGGTGCAGCCGTAATAAACTCCAAGGCTTACGGCTGTGGTCAGGACCCCGAATATCAGATAACTCAGGACTTCTCTGTGTTTGTTGTAAAGTGACTTTATCGACATTGGTTTTTATAATTCTCCTGGGCAGGTTTGAGACCTGTCTGCAAAAATCTTACTAAACCATTATAGAGATTTTTTTTTATTTTTCAAGATGTGTAAAGCCATGAATCGGAACTATTTATATAATGACAAATGATCATGTTTTATGTATAATATAAAATTGGTCGAATGTGTGGATAATTGGAGATATAATGAAAACGATAATATTAGCTACCAATAATGAAAATAAGGTATGTGAGATACGTGAGATGCTTTCCGGAATGGATATAGAAGTCCTTCCTTTAAAAGAAGCGGGGATAGATACGGATATTGAAGAAACAGGAGATACGTTTGAGGAGAATGCTCTTTTAAAAGCCCGGGGGATATGTGAAATAACAGGAAAACCTGCTCTTGCAGATGATTCCGGACTTTGTATTGATCATCTGGACGGAGCTCCGGGTATATACTCTTCCAGGTTTATGGGAGAAGACACTCCGTACAACGAAAAAAATGCTGCTCTGATCAAAAAGCTTGAAGGCGTAAGGGGAGAAAAAAGGGCTGCGGCATTCAGATGTGTCATGGCTCTTGTTCTGCCGGACGGAAGAGAATTTATTACCGAAGGCAGCATGCCGGGTATCATCGCAGATGAACCTGCCGGTGAAAACGGATTCGGTTATGATCCTGTTCTGTTCCTGCCGGAATACGGTATGACCTCTGCACAGCTAAGCCCTGAAAAGAAAAATGAGATAAGTCACAGAGGAGAAGCCCTGCGTGCAATGGCAGATATCATCCTCAGAGAATTGTAGGCATCCTATATATAAGGATATAGTTGGATCAGGCTGCTCTTTTATCGTACCGGGGTGTAAACTGTCCCCGGAATGCTTAAATGTGATCAAAAGAAAAGGGAAAATGAACATATGAAAATATATATCACAAATGTAGAAAGATCTGATCATAAAGAGTTTATGGATAAAGCGCTTCCTATCATCACCGAAGAAAGAAGGGAAAGGATCCGTAATTACAAATCTGACAGCAACAAGGTTACATCTGCTGCAGCGGAGCTTCTCCTGTGGTTTGCGGTAGAAGACCAGGTAATGTCGGACAGACCGGCCTGTGCTGATAACGGGGAAAGAGGTGTAAAGCTGCGTCCTGTATCATGGAGAAAACTGACTGCGGGATTCCTGGGGCATGAGTATACATTTACATGGTCTGACAAAGGAAAGCCTGTTTTTGCCGAGCCCGGAGCTCCTTATTTCAGCATAACCCATACAGATAATATAGCGGCAGTAGTTATCAGTGATGCGCCGGTAGGCATAGATATTGAGGGGGAAACCGATGTAAAGCCGCTGGTGGTAAGAAAGGCATTCACTCCTTCAGACAGCGGATGGATACTTTCAGCAGAGGATGACGAAACAAGAGAAAGCAGGTTTTTAAGATGCTGGACCTTAAAAGAGAGCTACGTGAAAATGCTGGGCGAGAGTGTGTTTTCAGGTGCTGGCCCTGTGCTTTTTAAGGATGGCGGGCTTTCTGACGAGCTTCTGAAGGAATGTGTGGTAGTGGAAGAACGATACGGCAGATACTATGTAGCTGCAGTCAGAAAAAAATAAAACCGGATCAGATCCGGAAGGAAACGTAAAAAGGAGGTATAGTCTGATGAAAGAGGAAAAAGATTTAGAATACAAAAGAAGTGATGACTCACAGACGATAGTCAGCAATATAGAAAATAATCCTGAACAGGACTATACCCGTAAGCTCATAGAGATATTCAGAAATTATATAAACGGTGATATTACCGAAGAAGAGCTTACTGCCAGCCTTGATGATTACCACGAAAATGATATGGCAGGCGCTCTTGAAAAGCTGGAACCGGATGAGCGGAAAAAATTGTATTCCGTGCTGGGTATCGAAAGGGTTTCAGAGATATTTACATTCATCGAGGATGTAGATGAGTACATGAAAGAGCTGGATATATCCAGTGCTGCCAAGGTCATCGGAAACATGGACTCGGACGATGCTGTAGACGTCCTCGAAGAGATGGACGAGGAGGCGCAGGAAAAGCTTACCGGAATGCTGGATGAAGAAGCCAGCGCAGACATCAAGATGATCCGGTCATATGATGACGATGAGATCGGAAGTAAGATGACCACTAATTACATCGTTATAGACAAGGGGATGAGCGTACGTCAGGCCATGAAGGCTCTTATAGCCCAGGCGGAAAAGAACGATAATATTTCTAAGATATATGTAACCGAAGATAACAACAGGTTTTACGGTGCTCTTGATCTGAAAGACCTGATAACTGCCAGGGATTACATGGATCTTCAGTCATTTATGAGTACATCCTTTCCTTATGTTACGGATCATGAAAAGATCAGTGAATGTATAGACAGGATAAAAGAATACGAAGAGGATTCCATACCGGTGCTGAATGCTGACAAAGAGCTTTTGGGGATCATAACCGCCCAGGATATGGTAGAGGTTGTGGACGAAGAGCTTGGTGATGACTACGCTAAGCTGGCCGGTCTTACTGCTGAAGAGGACCTTAGGGAAACCTTGGGACAGAGTATGAAAAAGAGACTCCCATGGCTGATAATCCTGCTCTTCCTGGGGATCGGAGTATCCACAGTAGTAGGTTTTTTTGAGCCGGTAGTGGCGTCCATCGCATTTGTGGTAAACTTCCAGTCCCTTATACTTGATATGGCGGGAAATGTGGGAACCCAGTCCCTGGCTGTGACCATCCGTGTTCTTATGGATGAGAATCTTCCCGGCAAGGAAAAGGGAGGATTGGTCTTTAAAGAGGTACGTATCGGATTTATAAATGGTCTCATATTGGGGTCCCTGTCCTTTGCTTTCGTATGTATATATGTAGCTCTTACAAAAAATGCAGACTGGGGTTATGCCTGCGCAGTGGCAGGCTGTGTAGCAGCCGCGTTGCTGGTGGCCATGGTGATATCCAGTCTGGTCGGTACTGTAGTGCCGATGTTTTTCCATAAGATAAAAGTAGATCCGGCTGTGGCATCGGGTCCCCTGATAACCACGGTGAACGATCTTGTGGCAGTCATAACTTATTACGGTCTTGCATGGATGCTTCTTCTGAACGTGGCAAAAGTTGCAGGATAGACGATAAATACCATAGTTGCTGTAAATATTTACGGCAGCTTTTTTTAAGCTTTTGCATGATAACGGACGGCCTGAAACGCTAATTTTATTTTGACCTTGTTGTAATAATGTTGTATAGTAAAAAGAACGTATTTTTTTTGACCGACATATAATAAAGAGAGGAACAAAAATGATCACAGTTAGTAACGTAACTTACAGGATTGGGAAAAAGGCTCTGTTTGAGGATGTAAATATAAAATTTACGGAAGGGAACTGTTATGGTCTCATCGGGGCGAACGGAGCGGGAAAATCTACTTTTCTGAAGATCCTTTCCGGTGAGATAGAGCCTTCCAAGGGCGAGATAATCATCACTCCGGGACAGCGGCTTTCAGTACTCGAGCAGGATCACTTCAAGTATGATGACATGAAAGTGCTTGAAACTGTCATCATGGGAAATGATCGTTTGTATGAGATAATGAAAGAAAAAGAGGCTATATATGCCAAGGAGGACTTTACTGAAGAGGATGGCAACCGTGCAAGTGAGCTGGAAGCAGAGTTCGCAGAGATGAACGGCTGGGAGGCAGAGTCTGATGCTGCCCAGCTTCTGAACGGTCTGGGTGTAGATACAGAACTCCATGAAAAGCTTATGAACGAGCTTACGGGTAACGAAAAGGTAAAAGTGCTTTTGGCAAAGGCTCTTTTCGGAAACCCGGATATATTGCTTATGGACGAGCCTACCAACCATTTGGATATTGACGCCATCGCATGGCTTGAGGAATTTCTGTCTGATTTTGAGAACACTGTTATAGTCGTTTCCCACGACAGACATTTCCTTAACCAGGTCTGCACCCAGATAGCTGATATAGACTATGCAAAGATACAGCTTTATGCCGGAAACTACGACTTCTGGTACGAGTCCAGCCAGCTTATCTTAAAACAGAGAAAAGAGGCTAACAGAAAAAAAGAAGAAAAGATCAAGGAACTTCAGGAATTTATCCAGCGCTTCTCTGCTAATGCTTCAAAGTCCAAGCAGGCTACATCCCGTAAGAGGGCTCTTGAAAAGATAGAACTGGATGATATCAGGCCTTCCAGCAGAAAATATCCGTATGTGGATTTTCGTCCGGAGCGTGAGATAGGAAACGAGGTTCTTGAGGTTAAGAACCTGAAGAAAAATATAGACGGAACCGACGTTATAAACGACATTTCATTCCTTGTAAACCGTGAAGACAAGATCGCATTCGTGGGTTCAAACGAGATCGCGACCACCGCTCTTTTTAACATTTTAAATGAGATAGAAGAAGCAGACGGCGGTGAGTTCAAATGGGGCGTGACCACAAAGGTCGCATACTTCCCCAAAGATATCGGTTCGCAG
>CACZTF010000032.1 GCA_902784025.1 uncultured Lachnospiraceae bacterium | reverse complement strand
TATACCAACAAATATTTCAGAGGTGAACTTAACCAGATACGTTTCATCCGGGAAGAACGAAACAGGAAAATGTGTGCTAAACTGCATATGCTTGGTATAGATATAGATTATGACAATATGGTCGAAATCTATAAGAGCAATATGATAACAAGAGCTCATATAGCTGATTATCTGCTTACAAACGGATACATTTCAACAAGAAAAGAAGCTTTTGAAAAATATATAGGTTCGCATTGCCCTGCTTTTATCCAGTGGGAAAAGATATCTGTTGTTAAAGGTATCCGGCTCATACTTGCTTCAGGAGGAGTTCCGGTACTTGCACATCCTGTGGCTTACAAAATGGACGATAATGATCTTGATGAACTTGTTAAATTTTTAAAGGACAACGGATTGATCGGCATGGAGGTTTATTATTCGACTAACTCACAGTCTTTCACGGATAAGTCATTGAATCTTTGTAAAAAATATGATCTGTTACCTTCAGGCGGTTCCGATTATCACGGACGAACAAAACCGCTTATAAAAATTGGTGTCGGAACGGGCGGTCTAAAAGTTCCTTATGATCTCCTCAAACCTTTACGCGAAAAAAGTGTTTACCGGCCTTATTAACATTTTCACCCACAATAAAAAAAGACCTGCCATTTGGCAGATCCGGCTATGAACAAAAAGTTATATATCAGTGGTGAAATAATCGTGTACCTGTAAAACACATCACCATATCGTATTTATCGCATGTATCAATAACAAGATCGTCACGTACAGAACCTCCGGGCTGTACTATGTATTTAACGCCGCTTTCTGCTGCTCTTTCTATATTGTCACCAAACGGAAAAAATGCATCCGAACCCAAAGTCACCCCATTGTTGCTTTTCAACCAATCTTTTTTTTCTTCCGGAGAAAACAGCTCCGGTTTTTTTGTAAACACTCTTTCCCAATATCCATCAGCCAATAATTCTTCATAGTATCCGTTCACATAAAGATCTATCGCATTATCCCTGTCAGCTCTCCCCAGTTCATCCTTAAAAGGCAGTTCAAGCACTTTGGGCGCTTGTCTCAAATACCAGTTATCAGCCTTATTTCCTGCAAGTCTGGTACAATGTATTCTTGATTGCTGACCTGCACCTATCCCGATTGCCTGTCCGTCTTTTACAAAACAAACAGAATTAGACTGGGTGTATTTCAGAGTTATCAAAGCTAGCAACATATCATTTTTTGCCTCTTCCGGCAAATCTTTATTAACAGTTACTATTTCCCCTAACAATTCTTTTGTAAAAGATATGTTATTCCTTCCCTGTTCAAATGTGATTCCGAAAACCTGTTTTTTTTCTGATTCTGAAGGCTTATAAGATTCATCGATCTTTATAATATTATATGCTCCCTTCTTTTTAGTCTTGAGTATTTCAAGAGCCTGCTCGGTATAATCAGGCGCTATTATACCGTCAGATACCTCCGGCTTTATCAGACCGGCTGTATCCGCATCGCATGTATCAGACAAAGCAATAAAATCACCAAAAGATGACATACGGTCTGCTCCTCTTGCTCTTGCATAAGCACTTGCGATTGGACTGATCTCTTTATCACTTTCTACTCTGTATATTTTTTTCAATGTGTCCGATAACTGCATACCCAACGCAGCACCTGCGGGTGATACATGTTTAAAAGAGGTTGCGGCCGGCAGACCGGTTGCTTCCTTTAATTCTTTTACGAGCTGCCAACCGTTAAAAGCATCCAGGAAGTTAATATATCCGGGTTTTCCGTTTAAGATAGTAACAGGAAGATCACTTCCATCCTCCATATATATCCTTGAAGGTTTTTGATTAGGGTTACAACCGTATTTTAATTCTAATTCTTTCATTTACTTTCACCTTTTTTTAAAAGTCCTGTGATAAATCATTTTGTATTTTTATTGATTATCCTGCTTTCAGTATCACCTGTTTTAAGGTCGATGTATCTGACGAAAAGAGAAACCTTATTATCCTGATCTAAACCGTCCCAACACATATCAGCGAAACGATCTATATCGTCCGGGATCTCCAATGCTAAAGGCTCACCGTGGAAACTGGGAAGCGGATCACCATCTCCTTCATATGTATGTATAAAATGCCCTTTTCCCGGAATGGGCGTCTCATATGTATAAAAAAATCTTTCACAACACCCGGGATCACCATCAGCACTTTTGAGTATAGATAATTTATAATTAAAACCTGCACCATCGATTGTAATTATTCCGCTGATACGTGGAGTATAATTCGGTGCATCAGGTTCAAACTCCCTAGTAAAAAGTGCTTCTTCAAATGAATTACCGGATTTCATCAGTTCATAAATCGTATCTGTCTGGTCACCATTAGTAACTATCGTATGGTTTCCTAAAACCCTTACAGGAGCATAAATGATAAGACTCGGGTCTTCAAGTTTGTCAGAATCAAATGCCTCTGTACGTATACCGTCATCTACAGATATGAAAATGCGATTTCTGCTGTTTTCACTTCTGCCCATGATAAAATATGCTGTTACAGCTTTTTGCCCGTTTTCAGACATTCCTATAATGATACCCCTGCCCGGATATGATGATTTACCGATTTCTTCTTTAACAGTTTTTATTAACTTCATAGCTGGTCTCCTTAAAAAATCAATAATTCCCCAATAATCTCATGCTTTTTGCCTCTTCGTATATCCCCCTCAAAGCATATCTCACTGCCTTATCAGCGAGATTTCCTTCAAATTCAACAAAGAATCTGGAATCCCATTTTTTTGAACGCAGAGGTCTGGATTCAATCTTTAACATATTAAGATCATTATAAACTATCGGACTCAAAAGATTATATAGTGTTCCGGTCTCATTAGGTGTTTCAAATATAACACTAACCTTTTTTGCATTTTTACAAAAGCAGCGATTCTTTGAAACTATGATAAAACGTGTTGTATTCCCGTCTATATCATTGATCTTTTTCTTCAATACATCAAGACCGTATATATTACCCGCTTCTATGCTTGCAACAGCAGCATTTTCTTTATTCCCCTGCCTGCTTACTTCTTTAGCGGCGGCTGCAGTATTGACAGTAGACATGCATTCCCATTCTTTATGTGTTTCTAAAAAAGTTTTGCATTGGAACAACGCTTGTGAATGTG
>CACZTF010000031.1 GCA_902784025.1 uncultured Lachnospiraceae bacterium | reverse complement strand
CTGCGTTTGTCTGTCTGTAAGCCTATGTCCTTAACCGCCACATGAACCAACTCCCTTCATGCAAAAAGAGTGTTACATTTACAGTTGTATATACAGTATATACATAAGTAGGTTTATTTTAATTTTATAGGTTTATTATACAATAATGTGACATTTTTCACAACAGATCATTCATCATAGTTGTTCTTTGCAGAACTTAACTTTATACAATTCTATAAAACAAATATCTTTACTTTTTTTATGTTATAATAAAATAGGAGGTGATGAATTATGGCTCTTACTATTATTATAGCAATTATAATATTACCAATTGCAATTCTCAGGTCAATTTTAAAACAACAAAATAAAAAACGAAAAAGATAAAACATAGGCTTCAGATTTTTTTGATAGGTAAAACAATCTTTATATCAAAGCCGCCGGACTCATTCCGTCGTCTATTACCGCATTGCTATTATCAGCTATAAACATCACTCAACTCATAAAGGCATACATTTTCTGTTATGCCGGCTACATTTTTCTCATAACCGCTTCTTGAAAAGAATCCGTATTTGTAACAGGAAAAACCTGTTGATTCCACCTGCTTTATTTCCTCCTCGATAATCTTTTGACCGACAGGCTTTTTATGGAATTTTACCTCATAAAAAATATAACCTTCAGGATCATGTGTTACAATATCAAACTGCCCGTTTGTTTTGTTTACCGGGCCATCATAATAGTAGCTTCCTATATCATCAAAAATCTCTTCAAGCTCCCCGGAAATGTTTTTAAGTATCAAAAACTCCCTGCAGATTTTTTTAAATCCTTTCGGTACAAAAGAAGTTTCAAAATCCTGCTCGATAAACCTATTGTAAAACATTTCCGGATCCATGATCTTCAGACGTGACGAATTCAAAAAAATATATTTATAGTAAAAAAGTGACAACCTGTCCTTTATATAATATCCGGTCTTTTTCTTATTATTTTTATCATTTAGAGGGGAAACCTTTTCAACGATTTCCATTTTGCACAATTTTTCAAGCACATCTGCAAGCGCTGGTGAACTTGAGACATGTGACTGTGATAATATATCACCAAAGCGCACATAACCCAAAGACAAAGCTTCCAACACCTCATTTGCATTCTCTATTTTATACAACTCCGACTTAAGATTCATGCTCACTTCATTTTCAAGTCTGGCACCATTGGAAGCTATAAGATCGATAATATTTTGCTTTACAGTCTTTTTACCATCGATCAGCCGGTTATAGTACGGTACCCCGCCGAAAACAGAATATAGCCTGACTTTATCCTCATTTGAAAAGCTTTTATAAAACCCGGCTGAGTCATAATAATCCATCTCCTCCAGCTTTATGGTAAGATCTATGCGACCATAAAGAGGGTTTTGCTTTTCCAAAAGGGTCTTCATAATATCTATGAATGAACCGCAAATGATTATCTTTATCTTGGTTTTTTCCCTGTATCTGTCTATAAAGCTTTGCAGAATGCTATCCAGACCCTTAACAGTTTTACGCAGATATGTGTACTCATCCAGAACAACTATAAAATTTGCAGTCTCTGTATAGCGTCCGGCGTATGAAAAAATAAATTCCAGTAGATCCTCTGTTTTTTCATAGGACGGAACCGGGATATTAAATGCATCCCCCACAAGCAATGCGATGCTTTTTACATTATTTGCCTCAGAGGTTTCTTTACATTCATAATAAACTGAAGCTACATCAGCTTTGCCTATCACATGCTTTATAAGCTCGGTTTTACCTACTCTTCTTCTCCCGTATACCAAAGCCGCCAGCTGTAAGTCATCCTTTAAAAATCTGTCAAATTTTTCCCCTTCTGCTTTTCTGCCTATAAACATTTTACTCGGTTCCCTCCGACTCAATTCTTTCTGAGTAAAATTTATCATCTCTGCAACAGCTATGTCAAGTTGCTTTTGCAGAAATATTTTTTAATAAATTATCATATCTTCTTTATTTCCCCGTCATCTGCGGGATTTCGATAACCTCTTCGGAAAAACAAGCCTCTTGCACGGATATTTCGGGAACGCTTTGCCGCCGGGGATTCAGGATCCAGGT
>CACZTF010000030.1 GCA_902784025.1 uncultured Lachnospiraceae bacterium | reverse complement strand
GGGTTTTAAGCCGGGTAAAATGATATTTGAACACGTGGAGGGAATGTATCCGGAGGCGGAGGATACGGATATCATCCGCCTGATCGGAAAAGCTCCGGACTGAGACGAAGAGATCGATCAGTCGGAGGCTGCTCACTCAACGTGTCATTTGTTGAGATACTCCCTGAGGGAATCTATTATCAGCTTGTCTCTACACTTTCTACTGAAAATCGCTATAATTTAAGGGAAACGAAGGGATGTGACTGAGAAATGGCAAAGGAAGATAAGACAAACGTAATGAGGGTGCTGGAAAAAGCGAAGGTAGAGTATGCCAGTCATACCTATGAGCAGGATCCGACAAAAAGCGGAGAAGAGATAGCAGCAATTTTAGGGGAAGACCCGGACAAAGTATTCAAAACTCTTGTTACACAGGGCAAGAGCGGACAATATTACGTTTTTGTTGTGCCGGTAAAATCAGAGCTGGACCTTAAGAAGACAGCCAGAACTGCAGGAGAGAAATCTATAGCAATGATCAAGCAGAAAGACCTCCTGCCCCTTACAGGCTACGTCCACGGAGGCTGCTCTCCTATAGGAATGAAAAAGGCCTTTCCCACCTTCATCCATGAATCCTGTAAAGAATATGATCACATCTTTGTCAGCGCGGGAAAAGTAGGATATCAGATAGAACTCTCACCGGATGATCTGATAAAGATCACGCGAAGCAAAACTGCTGACATCATCAGCGAATGATCAGCAGCCTGCCCTTATATCACCACGCTCATACACCGCTATACTATACTATGAAACAGAATAGCCTTATATGCCGAATGAGGGAGAAAATGATTGTATATCACCATAATAAAGATAAGCTGTTTTTTACAGAAAAGGTACAAATTTGTCATGGTGCTATCGGCAAGCAATATGTAAGTTTATTTTCGTACAGATCCTTAAGCAAAATTATAAAAATGAGAGAAGATCCTGCGCTGGAACTGACTGTATGAGAGCAGGAGAATGTTAAGAAAGGAGTAAGCAGCATGGCTTGGACATCTTTGATACCGGAAAAAACCATAGAGGATGTAAAACAGGATCGGAAAACGGCAATTTCCGTGGAAAAGTATAAGGTTTCCGACAAAGCCATTTATTTACAGGGCGTGTATCTTCCCATCTCAGCTATAAAGAGTGCAAGGATACAGCCGTCAACATATTCTCCGAATTGCTGCTGCGGGAAGGGAATCCCAGTGTTTAAGATAAGGCTTGATTACGGAGCGGAAAAACCCCTTGTATTGATGCTTGAAAAGGAAAAGTATGCGGAAAAGATGGTCTCTATCATTACGTCTGCGAATGATACTATAACTGATAAAGGCAAGAGAGCATAGGATATAGCTCGTTCGTGCTATAGCAGTTCCGCTCTTGCAGATGATATCTGCCGCATGTATCTTACCCATCCTGGAATAGATGTGGCAGGTATCCTTCAGAGGATTGAGGAAGGCTGATAAAATAGTTCGAAGCCTCAAAGCCTCACATTCAAAGGCGTTCCTCATACGGTTGCTTTCTCGGCTATCATTTCCGTAAGAGCATATCCGATGAGTGCGTCAGGATCGTTATCGGGGCTTATCCAGTCATCTATCTTGTCCTCTGAGAGTATAAGCGGCATCCTGTCGTGTATCCGTGACAGCTCTTCTGTGGTGGACTTTGTAATGACAGCAAAGACTGGATAGTCATTTTCTATCCGATAGAGTCCGCAGAGCCATGTGACGGATTTATCCTTTGGCTGGATCAGGTATTTTTCGCCTTTTTTTGATCCGCCAGGACCATCTTTGGGGTGCTCCCATTCAAAATACCACGAAGCGGGAACGACGCAGCGATGCTTTGCCCAGGCGTCGCTGAATAAAGGCTTGGAAGAAGCGGTTTCAATGCGGGCGTTCACAACTGGCTTCTGCTTTCCTTCTACCGTGATAGTAAAGCCCCATTTCATCGGGTAGACAGCCCTTTCCCCCCGGCCGTTTGGTGCGATTACGGGAGCGACATCGGTGGGGTGCACTTCGCCCGATGTGACCATCGGTTTGGAGAGTTCGATCTGAAACTTCCGAGCCAGCTTAGTAGTAAGCGCGGTATCTATTATAGAGGATATGACAGTTTCGTCCCTGTCCATAAAGTATCTGGTACACATACGTTTTCCGGTATTCTTTGGTATTCTATTCCTGCAAGGATACATCGGTGATATTGTACATCAGTATAGCAGAGCCGTCATCCATTACAACCACATCTTCCAGCATATATACCTGATGTATGCAGCCTGTAAAGGTAATATAGGAGCCGCCGGGTTTTGATGGATCGGGTACGTAATAAGTGATCCTGACCGGCTTATGTGAAAGCAGCGCAAAGCGCAGGGTTCGGTCTATATCATTCCTGGCATCATCATCAAGCAGCCTTTTGGACTTGGTCACACGCATTGTTTCATTCACTGCCTCGTCATAGCCGGAGAGGGCAGCGAACGGTGAAAATTGAGCCGCCCTCTGCATCATGGACATAGGCTTTCTTTTCCTTGACCTGTAATGCGGGTGGTCAATTATCTTACTGTAATCATTC
>CACZTF010000029.1 GCA_902784025.1 uncultured Lachnospiraceae bacterium | reverse complement strand
GTCCGCCGCCTTTGCCGAGACGTTTGGACATAAAGAACATGAAGACATAAAGCAGGATTATGGGAAGGATCCATACCATGATGAAGTTGACTATAGAACCGCTGCTGTCAGGAATATAACCGTTTATAGTTACTTTTTTCTCCTTCAGCAAAGGAACAAGATCCTCATCCCCCACCACGCCCGTATAATAAGTACGTCTGAGCTGCGCAGGATTATCCCCGCTCTCACTTTTTAACGTATACTGGATCCTGTCATCCTTATATGTAACCGTATCTATCTGATCATTTTCAAGATACTGGTAAAACTCATTATAAGGTGTCTGTTTATAAGTCGCCCCTCTTACCGCAGAATTCACGAGAGCTATGGCTGCAAATGTAAGGATCGTTGCCATGATTATTATCAAAATGGTCCCCGGTCCTTTGTTGTTTTTGGAATTTTTGCCGCCTCCGCCAAAGCCGCCGCCGGAACCCTTACTGCCCCGGTCATCAAAGCTGTTTTTATCGTTATATTCTTCGTTCATATGATTCCTCTTTTTCACCGCCCGATACTTTTTAATCATCAATTGATTATACTTATTATAAATGTGTAAATCAAGTACACATAAATGAGGAAAATGTGACTATATCACTAAAAAAGCACCTCTCCCACAGAAAAAGTGCTTTCAGATGTATCGTATTTTTTTCTTTCTTAACCGATCTTTTCCTTATTACCCATATACGGTCTTAAGGCCTCCGGTATCCTTACACTTCCATCCTCTGTCAGGTTATTTTCGAGAAATGCTATGAGCATACGGGGAGGAGCTACAACCGTATTGTTCAGTGTATGGGCAAAATATTTTTTCTTGTCCGGCGTATTTACTCTTATCTTCAGACGTCTTGCCTGTGCATCACCAAGATTGGAGCATGACCCGACTTCAAAATATTTCTTCTGTCTCGGAGACCAGGCCTCCACATCTACGGATTTAACCTTCAGGTCTGCAAGATCTCCGGAACAGCATTCCAGTGTACGTACGGGAATATCCATACTCCTGAAAAGCTCCACCGTATATCTCCAAAGCTTGTCATACCACGCCATACTCTCTTCAGGACGGCAGACAACTATCATCTCCTGTTTCTCGAACTGATGTATTCGGTAAACCCCTCTTTCCTCTATACCATGGGAACCCTTTTCTTTTCTGAAGCAGGGAGAATAACTCGTCATCGTTACCGGCAGTTTTTCTTCGGGCGTCATGGTATCTATGAACTTGCCTATCATGGAATGCTCGCTGGTACCGATAAGATAAAGGTCTTCGCCCTCGATCTTATACATCATCTCATCCATTTCTTTAAAACTCATAACCCCTGTCACGACCTTGCTCCTGATCATATACGGAGGAATGCAGTACGTAAATCCCTTATCTATCATGAAATCTCTTGCATACGAAAGGATCGCGGAATGAAGCCTTGCGATATCTCCCATCAGATAATAAAATCCGCTTCCTGCTACCTCTCCGGCCGCCTCAAGATCTATCCCGTTTACCGATTCCATTATCTCCGTATGATAAGGAACCTCAAAATCAGGTACAACAGGCTCTCCGAATCTTTCAACCTCTACGTTTTCCGAGTCATCCTTCCCCACAGGAACACTTTCGTCTATGATGTTGGGTATGACCATCATTATCTCATTTATACGTGCTGAAAGTTTCGTTTCCTGCTCTTCAAGATCTTTCAGTCTTTCTGCAAATGCAGCAACCTTCTGTTTTGCCTCCTGTGCTTCATCCTTCCTGCCTTCGGCCATAAGCTTACCTATCTCTTTTGAGATCACATTACGCTGATTCCTGAGATCGTCGGCTTCTGTCTGTGCCTTTCTAACCTGCACATCAAGATCTGCAACTTCATCTACAAGAGGCAGTTTTTCATCCTGAAATTTCTTTTTAATATTTTCTTTTACAAGATCTGGTGTTTCCCTGATCAGTTTAATATCTATCATGATCGTAAATCTCCCGATTGTTGTGTTATATTTTATGTATTGTTATGCGATTTATTTTATTGTTATGATATACCGCCTGACATATCTCTTTTAATAATAAAAACAGTCTCATACCGAAAGCTTGTCAAATAATCTTTCCAGCTCTTCCTGAGAAGAATATTCTATCTCTATCCTGCCTTTCTTTCCGTCTCTGGTTCTGATACCGACTTTGCTTCCCAGAGAGTTGCTCATCTTTTTTTCCATATCTTTGTAAACCATAAGTCCTGCAGGATTCATAGGCGCTGAAGTCTTCTTGGGCGGTCTGGGTTCGAGGACATCTTTTATAAGCTTTTCGGTTTCCCGAACACTCAGGCCGTTTTCTATCACATTTTTAGCTATATCGGTCTGTATCTCTTCATCATTAATAGCAAGTATCGCCCTGGCGTGTCCTATACTTATTTCCCCGGCTATGAGCATTTGCTGAACTTTATCGCAAAGTTTCAAAAGTCTCATTATATTACTTATCTGGGCTCTTGATTTTGATACTCTTTCAGCAAGTTCTTCCTGGGTAAGGGAAAATTCACTAATAAGGTTTGTAAATGCCATTGCTTCTTCAATGGGATTCAGATCCTGCCTCTGAATATTTTCTATGAGAGCAGCTTCCATTATCTGTTCAGGAGAAAAATCCCTGACTATAACAGGAACTTCTTTAAGTCCGGCAAGCTTTGCTGCACGCCACCTTCGTTCTCCTGCGATTATCTCAAAATATTTATCATCCTTTTTCCTTACAAGTATAGGCTGAAGAAGCCCGAAGCTTTTGATAGACTCGGAAAGTTCTTTTAACGCTTCTATATCAAAATCCTTTCGTGGCTGGGACTTGTTCGGTTCTATAAGTGATATTTTGATCTGAACATCTGCCGGTTCTTTGTTTTCAACAATCTCAGAGGTAACGGTGTCAGCAGTCTTTGTTTTTGCTTTTTTTACAGGTTTCTTTACTTTTTCTGTATTTTCAGAATTCTCTGAAGCATCATCAGTTGGGATCAGAGAACCTACACCTTTACCAAGACCTTTTCCCAGACCTTTACCTAATCCTTTTTTTGGCGCCATAATATACTCCTTATAATAATACGTTTAACCTTCCCTGCTTAAAAATTCATTAGCAAGTTCCCTGTACGCCTTTGCCCCGATCGAATGCGAATCATACAGATTAATAGGCATTCCGTAGCTCGGTGCTTCGGCCAGACGTACATTTCTTGGTATCACGGATCTGTAGATATAAAAATCCACATTTTCCTTAACATTTTCTATCACCTGTTCGGTGAGATTATTCCTGGCATCCGCCATTGTAAATACTATGCCGTCAATATACAAGTCTTTGTTCAACTTCTTTTTTATAAGATCTATAGTGTGGATCAGCTGTGTAAGCCCCTCAAGAGCGTAATACTCTGTCTGTACAGGAACAAGAACAGCATCAGCAGCTGTAAGTGAGTTAACGGTCATCATATTCAGAGATGGCGGGCAATCAATAAAAACATTATCGTATTCTCCTCTGATACTTTTAACCTTTTTTTTAAGTATCTGTTCCCGTTTTTTAACATACGCCAGTTCAATCTCAGCTCCGGAAAGATTTACGTTAGAAGGTATAATGTCAAGATTATCCAGAACTCCCGGAACGATAACATCTTTTGCACTTGCGTTAGTCATAAGAAGCTCGTAAGAAGTCTTATCCAGAGAATCTTTGTCTACACCCAGACCGGACGTGGAATTTCCCTGCGGATCCATGTCTATCAGCAGTATCTTTTTACCTTTGCTCGCAAGCGTTGCGGCAAGATTTACGGAGGTTGTGGTCTTGCCCACACCTCCTTTTTGATTTGAAATAGCTATTATTTTTCCCATGTTAGCCTCCGAAAGACTGTTTATCAAATGTTTCACGTGAAACAATTTCAGTCATTATATCATAAGCTGCCGCAACAAGCCATATTATAATGCAACTAAAACATAAAACAGGATTGTTTTTTACGATTTAGCGTTAATTTAATACATGATTCCTGAAAAACTACGGCTGTATTGAGTGATCGAAACGTAACCATCAAATCCCCACACACGCAGGGAGCACAAAACAGATTGCCCTCAGACAGCTGCAGGATCAACCGAACACCCCCACACATCCTGGGAGCGTCATCCCTTTTTTAATCTACCTGAAATGCTGTATTGAATCCCAACCTACTTTGGGAGAACTCACTGTTATACCCGGAACACAACACGACTCCCCGCGCACGTCAGGGGCATTTAGCCACGTTGAGTGCCCGGATGAATGCTTTTAAAACGAATCAAATACCGGCCGCGCGCCGGCCGCATAAACGGCTTTGTTAAAGAAAAAGGGCAGTTAAAATTAAACAAATGCGGTTCGCGCGTTAAATGTCAACATTTTTCACGACATCAAAAAAGAATGTTTCACGTGAAACATTCTTTTTAACACAAGGGCTGTTTTGAGGGGATTCCGGCTTTACGGGGATACTTTTTCGGAGTGCTTCTGTTTTTTTTAATGATAACGAAGTTCCTGTCTATATCAGTCCCCGGCAACTGACAAGTCCGGTTTTTAATGATGCTCCCGCCCAGATATTCTGCGGCTTTTTCTGCACTTTTTATCTCCTCATCACTGTTAGCGGATTTATATGCTATAAAGAACCCTCCCGGCTTTACAAAAGGCAGGCAATATTCACACAAAACCCGAAGATCTGCAACGGCGCGGGAAATCGCGTAATCAAAACGCTCTCTAAACGCCCCGTCTTGTCCCGCATCTTCGCACCTGCCGTGCACCGCCGATATTTCCTTAAGCTTTAAGCGATCGATCGCTTCATTAAGGAATCCCACACGTTTATTTAACGAATCTATTAATGTCATCCGTATGTCTTCTGCACATATCTTAAGGGGAATCCCCGGAAATCCAGCCCCGGAACCAACATCGATAATGTCAGCGCGGGAAAACTCACAGATTCCGTTATCTTTGTTTTGATCCAGAAACGGTATTATAGTTCCAATAAGAAGGCTGTCTGCAAAATGCTTTACGATAACATCATCATATTCCGTGATAGCAGTGAGGTTCATTACTTTATTCTTTTCTTTTAGTATTTCATAGAATGTCTTCAGCTTATCAAGCATGGGGTCTGTTACAGCAAAGCCCGTTTGGTCTAATAAAGCCTTTATTTCTTCATCCGTATACATGTTATCTGTCCTAACGATCTTTATTTATAATGTTTCACGTGAAACATTATTCTAAACCATAATCCTTATATGTCAGTTTTTTCTGTTTTCCTGTTATTTCCTCAATCTTTACCTTGAATATTGCCGTCCTGTCAATGCTCATTTTGACTGCTTCGTCGAAACGGTCCATGTTGGTAGGGCAGAAGTGTTCTGATATTTTTCTCAAAGCCTCTATTATTTCTTCTTTATCTGTAACCTGAGTAACAACACCCCTTACCATTGCCGAATCATAACCTGTTGTAAACTGGTCCATTGCCGGCATTACATTGTTTGCAAAACTTACGCATATCCTTGGATCATTTCTTATCGTATCTACTTTTTTTCCTTCTTTTGCACTGTGAAAATACAGATATTCTCCGCTTCTTACAAAACTTAGGGGTACGGAATAAGGCATTCCTTTTTCATCCGTAAATGCAGCCACGCCGTATGGAGCCGAATCGATCACTTCAAATGCAAATTCTTTATCTTTTTCTCTGTCCTTTCGTCTCATTTATTCTCCTTTAAAATATTTCTATTTATCTTTTTTATCCTGTTTTTGTTCAAGAGCGATCAGCAGCACTGTAATATCAGCCGGCGATACGCCTGATATTCTGGAGGCCTGTCCTATAGACCCCGGTCTGTATCGCTCCAGTTTTTGAACAGCTTCTATCCTCAAACCGTAAATCTTATTATAATCAATATCATCCGGTATCAGCTTATCTTCCAGTTTTTTAAACTTTTCCACTTGTGATCTTTGTCTTCTTATGTATCCATCATATTTGATCTGTATATTTACCTGTTCCGATATATCATCCCGCAGTTCGGGTCTGTCCGGATCTGCCGGTTTCAGGGCATCATATGAAAGTTCCGGTCGTCTGATAAGCTCTGCCAGGGTGGTTCCTCCTTCAAGAGGTGTTGAATCTATCTGTGCCAGCAGTTCCGACAGTCCGTCAGTCAGCGGTCCCACATTAACAGAAGAGACCCTTTCTATCTCTTTTTTTATTAATTGTTCTTTTTCTTTTGTAGCAGTATATTCTTCCGGACTTACAAGACCTGCTCTGTACCCTTTTTCTCTGAGTCTGAGATCTGCATTGTCCTGGCGGAGCAGAAGTCTGTATTCTGCTCTTGATGTCATCATTCGGTATGGTTCAAAGGTTTCCTTGGTCACAAGATCATCAATGAGTACGCCGATATATCCCTCATCCCGTCCGATCAGCATTTCGGGTTTACCGAAATGTTTCATGGATGCATTTATACCTGCAACCAGACCTTGTGCAGCGGCTTCCTCATAACCCGAACTCCCGTTTATCTGACCGGCGGCAAATAAACCTTTTATATCATGGAACTCAAGAGTTGATCTTAACTGTGTCGCATCTATACAATCATATTCTATTGCATATCCGTTCCGTACCACCCTGGCATTTTCCAAGCCGGGAAGTGTGCGGATCATTGCAAATTGTACATCTTCGGGCATAGAACTGGATAAACCGCTCAGATACATCTCGTTCGTATATAAACCTTCAGGCTCCACAAATATCTGGTGTCTGTCCTTATCCGGAAATTTTACGATTTTATCCTCGATAGAAGGGCAGTAGCGGGGACCGGTACCCTCTATTTCCCCTGAATACAACGGAGACCTGTCTATATTTTCTCTTATTATACGATGGGTTTCTTCGTTTGTATAGGTAAGCCAGCAGGATATCTGCTGCTTCTGAACCGTTTGCGGATCAGTTGAAAATGAAAAGGGAATCACCGGTACATCTCCGAACTGTTCTGTCATTTTAGAACGGTCAATGGTGTTTCCGTCCACCCTTGCAGGTGTTCCGGTCTTAAATCTCCTGATGGTTATGCCAAGATCAGTCAACGAACCGGTCAGGTGATCAGCCGCCATAAGACCGTTCGGTCCGGTGGGGTAGGAGGTCTCACCGTAAATACAACGGGATTTCAGATATACTCCCGTACAAAGTATCACCGCCGGAGCATTATAAACTGCTCCTGAGACTGTTTTTACACCCGTTATCCTTTTGATATCATGCTTTTCCTTGTCCGTTTTTGTTTTTTTCCCTGCATCCCCGCTCTGTGCAGATCCATTTTCAGTTTCAGTAAGCAGGCACGCCACCTCACCCTGCCTTACCGTAAGATTTCTTTCAGCTTCCAGAGCCTTTCGCATACGATTTGAATAAGCCTGCTTATCTGCCTGGGCCCGAAGAGAATGGACTGCAGGTCCTTTTGAGGCATTAAGCATCTTTGATTGTAAAAAAGTATCATCAATGGCTTTTCCCATCTCTCCCCCCAGAGCATCGACTTCCCTGACAAGATGGCCTTTTGAACTGCCTCCGATATTAGGATTACATGCCATCATAGCTATGGCATCACAACTAACCGTAAAAACTATGGTCTTAAGACCCAGGCGTGCGCAGGCCAGTGCAGCTTCACAACCGGCATGTCCCGCTCCCACAACTATGGCATCATATTTTTCATTGACAACTGACGGGTTTACCATTTATCAAAAACTCCTGCTAATTACGATAATCCTTATAATCATACCATATTAATCCTTTTGCAGAAAGACTCATTACCTTTTTGTGTATAATATATTGCATATTTCATGTTATAATTAAACAATATGATCACATTAAATAACTAAAGAGGTTCTCTTATGCACAAAAAAATGTCCATCCGGGCTTTTTTAGCGAAAGAATATATAAAACATGGGTTCAGAAGGCGTACGGATGAAGAATTCGAAAAAATATTGCGTAAACGTCTTATACGCGGACCGCGAAAATACAATGTTCCCTTACCCTTTTCAATAAGGACGGATTTTTCCCGCAGCATGTTATATGGTTACGAAATTTTATATTTTAATACTAAGGCTACTTCCGGAAATACATTCTTTTTCTTTCACGGCGGTGCTTTTACCTCTGAGATAACCATGTTTCACTGTCAGGCTATAGAACTCCTGGCAGTAAAAAGTAATTCAAAAGCAGTAGTGCCTTTGTACCCTCTGATCCCTTTTGCTGATTACAGGGCAGCTGTTACATTGACCGAAAGACTCTATCTGGACTACAAAAGAGAACACCCTGACGAAAAAATAATATTTATCGGTGATTCGGCAGGCGGCGGTCTTGCGATGACTATGAGTGAGATCTTTGCTGCTAAAAATATAATCCAACCTGATAAGCTTATCGTTTTTTCTCCCTGGGTAGATGTTAGCATGAGTAATCCCAGGATCCCTGAATATGAAGATCGTGACACATTTTTATATCCTTCTGCTCTTACCTTTTTAGGAAAAAAATGGGCCGGTAACCTTGACACCCGGGACTACCGGGTAAGTCCCCGTTTCGGTGACCTTTCCGTACTTGATAATGTTACTTTTTATGCGGGCACTGAGGAGATCTTATATCCTGATATCACCGAAACCTATGAAAGTCTCCGGTCTCTGGGTAAGAACTGTACATTACACATAGGGGAGAACATGAGTCATGATTATCCCATTTTTCCTATTCCGGAGGGTATCGCGGCCCTGAAGCAGTGTGCCGGCGAGATATCGGAAACCGGAACACTCTGAATCCCACCTTTGCAAATGGTCTTTTTTTTGCTTGCATATTCATCTTATAAAATATATAATTTCTCTGTAACGATCATGGTTATAATAATTTATCGGAGGTGCATTATGTCAGAAGAAGAAGTAAAAAATGCAGGCGAAGCTGCCAAGGAGGAATCCGGAGGTATAGGCGGCAAGATATTAGGCGGTCTTGGTTCCGTAAAGGATAAGATCGCAGGTACCATGGATGCAGACGGTGACGGAAAGATAGAAGCCGAAGATTTCAAGGATAACGCTGCTAAGCTCGGCGGTAAGATCAAGGACGGTATAGGCGGTCTCGGTAGTAAGATCAAAAACGGACTCGGAAAACCTGATGACAATCCGGAAGGATGATATTTATCTGTTTTTTATAAGGTCCTGAAATCTGAAAACATAAAAAAACGGAAGCAAATGTAACAGGATATGAAAAAATTACATTGCTTCCGTTTTTTTGTATAAATTTTTTATTTTTCAGGCTACGGCCATATCGCTTCCGAAAAATTCCGGCAGCGTAACATCTATGACTTCATTTAGTGTGTCATGTTTTATGATCTTTCTTCCGGGACATTTTTTCAATAACTTTTTGACCACGCTCTGTAAAAAACATTCCTTACATCCGTCTACCTCATGCTCTGCAAAGATAACTTTCGTGGTCTTTTCTTTTCCAAAGCGCCTTATTATCATGCCTATGGATAATCTTACGATCTCATCAATATAAAATAAATTACTCTTTACTGTTTTTTCCATTGTTCTCACCAGCTCCTTTATCGTTCATTATCTTCCTTCGGCAAGGTTATCAGTATACTTATTTATTATATATTGTTTTTGGTATCGGTTTTTTGAAACCCGATTGCGCTCATGTAAAATATAACTCCCGATCATTGAGCGGTCAATAGGTTTTTTAAAATCTTTATAAAGGTTTATTGAATTTTAATAAAATGAATTGTATAATATAAAAAATCTTTTTTATTTTGGAGAAAAAAATGGATCTGCTGAAAACGGGAAGAACAAATACTAAAAAAAATGATCTTCCGGAGGATTCCGGTAAGACAAATAATAATATATCACTGGTGCCATCGGAGGAGAAGAAACCCTCTATTAATCTTGACCTGTCAAAGGACGAACTTGCAGTGATAGAAGATTTCAGGTTTCCCTCTTATAATGAGATCCCTGATGTGGGCCTTTTCCTTGAACAGACCGGTAAATACATAAACGAGTTTTTAAAGCCGCTGCTCAAGACCGAGCTCACCGTTTCCATGATAAGTAATTATGTAAAGAAGAAAATAATAGAAAGTCCGGTGAAAAAACAGTATTACCGCAGTCATATAGCAGATCTGATAATCATAGCCGTAGCCAAGCCTATCCTTACACTTGAAAATATCAGACTTATGATCGAAGTCGAGAAGGACATGAGAAGCAGCAGGGAAATGTACGAAACCTTTTGCAGTATATTTGAAGACACATTAAAGAGGACCTTCCGTCTTGAAGAAGAAGATAAAAGAAAAAAAGATGAGGATAACCCCATAACCATAATGAGATATATTTCGACAGCAGTGTCTTATAAGATATTCCTGGACAGATGTTTTGAGATCGAATGATCATAGTATAACAGGTATTAAAAAAAGTATGATGCCCCGATCATACTTTTTTTATTTACCCATACAAAATTTTTCAAAGATCCTGTCTGCCAGATCATCCTGTATCTCTTCTCCGAGTATCAGTCCCAGATAAGTATATGCATCCATAAGATCCACACATAAAAGATCTTCTGACAGGCCTGCTTCCAACCCCTCCGATACAAGCATCAGACTTTTTTTTGCTGAAACCAGACACTCCTTATGTCTGGCATTTACAGAGACAGGTTTATCATTTACGATTATCTCTTCCAGACCGAATTTCTTTTTTACAGCATCCTCCAGTTCGGACATTCCGTTCCCTGTGGCAGTAGAAAAACTGATTATCTCCGGAGGATTTGTTTTATTATCGAAAAAACAGGATGCTTCTTCATGACTGACTGTTGTTTCCAGATCCGACTTGTTCAGAAGAATTATACAAGGCTTTTCCTTCACTCTCAGAAACAGATCCTTATCCTCTTCTGTAAGAGTTTCTGTCGCATCTGCAACAAAAATGATCAGCTCTGAACTGTCAGCAGCCGCCAGTGCTTTTTTTATACCCATTGCTTCCACGGTATCTCCTGTTTCCCTGATCCCAGCGGTATCAGTAAGATTAAGGATTATATCACCCATACGGACGCTTTCTTTAACCGTATCTCTTGTAGTACCGGCTATATCAGTGACTATGGCGCTTTCTGTTCCCGTGAGTAAATTGAGAAGACTTGATTTTCCGGCATTTGTACGTCCCAGGATACAAGTGGATATACCTTCCTTGAGTATCCTGCCTTCATCAAATCCTTTTAAAAGTTTTTCACATTCTGAAATATATTCTTCCGTATCCCTTTTAAGACCGGATAAATGTCCTTCCATTGATATGTGCTCCGGATCATCCATTGCCGCTTCCATAAATGCCGTATGATCAAGAATGCTGCTGCGAAGATTCCTTATCTTCCCTGACAGTCTCCCGTCGATCTGTCCGACCGATGCCCTCAGGGTATAATCATTTTGGGCATTTATCACATCTATGACACCTTCTGCCTGGGCAAGGTCTATACGCCCGTTCAGATAAGCTCTTTTAGTGAATTCACCGGGTTCGGCCAAGCGTGCACCGGCTTTTAATACCTCTTCAAGCACTCTGCGTGTAACCAGGATACCTCCGTGACAGTTTATTTCCACTGTGTTTTCTGCCGTAAATGTTCTAGGTCCGTGCATGACGGATACCAGCACTTCATCTATAAAAGAATCCGTTCTGTCATCGCTATCTGCCGGCACTATATGACCGTAATGGATCGTGTGGGAGGGAAGCTCAGAAAGAGTCTTTCCTGAAGGAGACCTGAAAATAACGTCGGTTATCGCAAAAGAATCTTTTCCGCTGATCCTTATGATACTTATTCCCCCTGTTCCCAGAGAGGGTGTAGCGATAGCCGCTATCGTATCATTTGTTTCTGATGCTCTTTTATACAGATTATCATGCATAACATTTCCCCATTTTATTAAGATCAAATATAAAAAAGCCCCTGCGGGCCTTTTCTTAAACCGGAAAGATCACCAAATGCCTGTGAGGTTCTTCACCTTCACTTTCCGTTCTTATGAGAGGATCATCCTGAAGAGACATATGTGCGATCCTTCTGTCATATGAATTCATATCGGGAAGAGATACGCTTTCGCCTTCAGCCTTGACCCTTTCAGCAGCTTTTTTTGCAATATCACGAAGCCTGTCATTTTTTTTATCTCTGAATCCGCCGGCATCAATACTGAATTTAACGAATCCTGATCCTCTGTCATTTATCACTGATGCCGTTATCAGTCTGATGGCTTCAAGTACCCTGCCGTCTTTTTCTGTAAAAATATCAAGCTCTTCCCCCGTGATCTCTGCAGAAACAGTATCATCCGTCACGCTTATCTCTATTTTATGATCACCGTCAAAGCAGGTTAACAACTCATTCAGAAAAGCTTCGGCTTTATCTTTTTTTTCCAGTATATCGGAACTCATTATTTTTTCTTACCCTTTTTACCGCTGTCATTAAACTCGGAAACCTTTTTTGCCATTTCGGCCAGGGATTTTTTATTTTCTCCCTCTTTCTTATTCTTTTCTTTTACTTTTTTATCGGTTTCTTTTATTTTTTCTTCTGTCTTTTGAACCTGTTTTTGGGATTTATCGGTTTTTTTCAGCTTAAACTTATCAGCAATAGACTTACTTTGCGGTTTGTCTTTATTCTTTCCACCGGACCCCTTTTTATTATCATCTGTCCCGGACATAACAGAAACAGGTTTTACATTTTTTGCTTTTATCTTTGGCGGTGTCTTGGACAGAGTAGCTTTTTCTTTAAATGAAGAACCGGAATGCTGTTCTTCAACGGTACTTCCGTTTCCTATATTCTTCGTCTTAAGAGTTGCACTCTTAACAAGAGTGTCAGCATCCACATTTTTTCTTCTTGCTCTTTTCTCGAGCTTTTTGATCCTCTTTTCTTCTGCCTGGGCGATTATCTGGCCGGGAGTCATATTTCTGTAATATCTGTTAATGATAAGCTGCATGATAGTCTGAACAACAGCAGTAGTTATCCAGTATATACCAAGACCTGCAGGTACTCTGAAAGCAAATACTACGGAAATAACAGGCATCATGGTACTCATAAGAATAGCCTGGATCTTAGCCGCCCTGTCATCACCCTGTACGTTCTGTGCCAGTCTTGCAGAGATAAACTGTGTAACACCGGCAAGGATGGGTATGAGGATAGCAAGTCCCAATGCCTCTCCGGGTGCGATAGAAGTGTGTACACCCAGAAAATTGTTCATGCTCAATACCTTGGGAGACTGATCGGCGATCACTGAAGATGCCGAAGGAAAAAGTTCCTGAAGCTTTGTCCATTTTTCAGCTGTAAATGCATTCAGACCTGTTATCGCATCATCATGAACATTCCAGTTTACTCCCGGAAAATTATTGTTCATGGTATCGAGATAATCACTCTTTGTACTGATAGAAGAAAGGATATCAGCAAGACGCATATTCAATCTTTCAAGGTAAATAGGAAGATTTCTGAAAACATTGTACAGCGCGAGCAGGATGGGAAGCTGTATGAGCAGCTGGATACATCCTCCTGTCTGGGATGCTCCGTATTTGGCATAAACTTCCTTTATCTCCTGATTTTGCATCTGCATTGACTCATTATCTCTTCTGCCCTTATACTTTGCCCTTATAGCCTTTATCTCAGGCTGCATTATCTGGGTGACCTTAACGGTCTTCTGCTGTGAGAAGATAAGCGGCATCATAGCAACCTTTACAATGATAGTAAAGATAATGATAGCTATACCTATATTACCGATACCGATATTGTCCATCCAATCGAATATCACATCAAGAAAAGCTCCCAATGCGATAGCCAACGGCTTAAATAAATTATCGAACAAATTCCTGTCCTCCTGTTAAAAGAAAAGAACGATCCTAAGGTACAGGATCAAATCCTCCTTTTGAAAATGGATTGCATCTTAAAAATCTCTTCATAGCCATGAGACTGCCCTTTTTTGAACCGTATTTTTCAACGGCTTCCATGGCATAATCAGAACATGTGGGATAAAACCTGCATTTAATATTCCCTTTGTAGGGTGATACTATTCCTTTGTAAAGCTTTACCCCGCCGAGAAGGATCTTTTTCATGGCAGTTCTCCTAAATCTTATAACTAAATCCTCTGCTTTTTATATGATCTTGTTCTTTCAGGTCATATCTGATATACCATGTTTCCTGAGAAGCTTCATAAGAGAATACTCTGCCGCAGCATAATCCCTGCCTTTAAGGGGTTCCCTTATTACTGTCACAACATCATAACCTTTTTTTAATTTTTGAGAATTTTTTCGAAATGCCTCTCTTACAATCCTAGTAAGTCTGTGTCTTACAACACTGTTACCGATCTTCTTACTTGCTGAAATCCCCAGTCTGTTCTTTTTAAGAGTATTCTCAAGAACATAAACTACCAGAAACATATCTGCTTTTGATTTTCTTCCTTTATATACTCTTTGAAAATCATCATTTTTTCTGAGGCTTTCAAAATCTTTAAATTTCATATGATATAAGTAATCAGTAAATTATGATCTTTGTAATACTAAAACATTTTCATACTGCTTCATAAATACTACGATGATCTTTATCATGTAAATACGATTATATTACTTAAAAAGGCAGATAAGCGCATTTTTTATAAACAAGAGTGCGCATATCTGCCTGAAGTCTTTAGGCTGAAAGTACTTTTCTTCCTTTAGCTCTCCTTGCCGCAAGAACTTTTCTTCCGCCGGCACTGCTCATTCTGGCTCTGAAACCGTGAACCTTAGATCTTTTACGTGTATTAGGCTGAAATGTCATCTTCATATCTGACTTTCACCTCCCTCTGTTCTTTATTAATTTTAAAAATTTTTTCAACAAAAAAATATGATATGTGAAAATACCGCTGAATATTGTACTTAAATAAAGTAATTAAGTCAATAGCTTTTTTCACATATTATAAACTTATTATCCACAAAATCATAAAAAGTTATCCACAATTTGTTGATAACTTTTGTTAATAAGTTGTTGAGTATATTTATTGAAAATGAAACTTGATTGATGTATCATAACTTGCGAAAGATTTTTAAGGATCACGGTATTGATTATGGATGAAAATATAATAAAGACTTTGAGAGATAACTGGGATGAGATACTTCTCAGGCATAAAGAAGACTTTGAACTTCAAAATGTAGCCTTTGAAACATTTATAAGATCCCTGCAGATACACTCTGCAAAAGAAGGATTGCTCATCCTTTCTTCACCTGAAAATGAATCAGCAGTTAACCTTATAAAAAAGAAATATCTTCGAAATCTTCAGCTTTCCATATGTGAATATACGGAAAGCCTTTTTGAGGTTGATATCATTTCCCAAAAAGCCTCAAAAACAAAAACTTCAGAGGCTCCTTTGCCTGAAAAGAAGTCTTTTGTTTCATTAAAAGATGAAGGATCCATAAAATTAAATCCTAATTATACATTTGAAAAATTTATAGTAGGTCCGAATAATAACATAGCACATACTGTATCCCTTGCCGTTGCCGAATCACCGGCAAAAAAATATAATCCTTTGTTCATACACGGGGGAGTGGGACTCGGTAAGACCCATCTTATGCAAGCTATAGCCCACAGTATAATGGAAAACATGCCTGAAAAAAAAGTATTGTATGTGACAAGCGAAACATTTACATATGAACTGATAGATTATCTGAGAACTAATAAAAGAGATCCTAATTTCCGTAACAAATACAGAAATATAGATGTACTTCTCATTGATGATATACAGTTTATAATAGGTAAGGAATCGACACAGGAAGAATTTTTCCACACATTTAATGATCTTTACCAGCACGGAAAACAGATCGTACTTACATCGGATAAACCTCCAAAACATATGGAAACACTTCCTGAAAGACTTCAGTCACGTTTTTCCGAAGGAATGATCTGCGATATCCAGATACCTTCATATGAAACTAAAAGAGCTATACTTGACCAGAAGATAGAAGACAGATATCTGCAGAACATACCTGATGATGTAAGAGATTACATTGTTAATAATATAAAATCTTCCATAAGAGAACTGGAAGGTTCCATAAATACTCTCCAGGCTTATGTAGATCTGAACAATACTGAGATAACAATTGAAGCTGCTAAGGAAGCCCTGAAGGATTATGTAAGTCCCGAACATAATAAAGTTATAACACCGGAGCTTATATTATCCATAGTTTCCGAACATTATGGAATAACAGTAAGTGATATCCTTTCCAAAAAGAAAAGCTCGGATATTACATATCCCCGGCAGATAGTCATGTATCTGTGCAGACAGATGACTGCCGAATCAGCCGAAAAAATAGGTGAAACCCTGGGACGTGACCACTCTACCATACTTCACGGAGCCAAACAGATAAATAAAGAACTTTTATCCAATGACCAGCTTAAGACTACTATAGAGATACTGATGAATAAAATAGATCCTTCTCTTAACAATAACTAAACAAACTATCCACAAATGATCTTATGATGTGTTAATATATAGTTGATGTTTTTTAAAAGGATCATAATGATCTTTGGATCTTCACATTTTACTAACACTATCCATAAAAGATCAACATCATATCCATAGATTTTTAAACACTTAAAACCTGAGTATTTATCATGCTTCTGATCACTTATAAACAAATCCACAGCACCTACTGCTACTGCTGCTGAATAATAACATACATACATGCTCCCCTGGATGACGGTCAACTGTCATTATCAGGATATCAACATTTACATTTTTGAAGATCAAGAAAGGAATTTTGCAAATGAAGCTTACATTTGAAAAAAATGAACTCGTCAAAGCTGTGACTACTGTTCAAAAGGCTGTATCAGTCAGAACAACCATGGAAATACTGGAATGTATTCTTATAGATGCACAGGGAAGCACCATATTTTTAGCTGGTAATGATCTGGATCTTGGTATTCAGACTGTTGTTACGGGTGAGATAGCTGAAAGAGGTGCTGTTGCGATAGATGCAAAGATATTTTCAGATCTTGTAAGAAAACTTCCTGACAGCAAGATCATACTGGAGACAAATGATCAAAATCACTGTACTATAACCTGTGACAAGAAAAAATACGGTATTCCCGGTTTCCCGGCAGAGGAATTTTCTTATCTTCCTGAGATAGAAAGGGATGAATCTGTTGTTTTAAACCAGTCTGCTTTAAAAAATCTTATAAACCAGACTATCTTTTCTCTTTCGGTAAATGATGTAAATGTCATGATGACAGGTGAGTTATTTGAAATAAAAGAAGGCGTTCTGAAAGTAGTCGCTCTGGATAGTCACAGGATATCCATGAGAAATATCAATGTGGACGAAAAAGATCTGAACATAAAAGTGATAATACCCGGAAAATCCCTTAAGGAGATCGCCGGAATACTTGAGGATGATACGGAAAAGGATGTTAATATCTATTTTTCCCAGAAGCACGTACTTTTTGAGTTTGACGGAACCAAGGTAGTATCAAGACTTCTTGAGGGCAATTATTTTAATGTTAACCAGATGATATCCAATGATCATGCCACAAAGATATTTGCTGACAGAAAAGCTCTGATAGATGCCATAGACATACAGATGGTTTTCATCAAAGAAAGCGATAAAAGACCTGTCATCATGGATATCACGGATGATGTGATGAATATCCACGTAAAAACCAGTAAAGGTGAGGGAAAAGAAGAGGTATTTATTAAAAAGACAGGTGAGGATATCAAGATAGGTTTTAACCCGAAATTTATCCTAGATGCTCTTAAAGTGATAGAAGACGATGAGGTTACGATATATTTTGTTAATTCAAAATCTCCCTGTTTTATAAAAGACGACGAAGAAACATACCTTTATCTTATCCTGCCTGTTAATTTTACAGAGGATTAAAAATTTTTCAATTGAGAGGTATGTTTTGCAGGAAGTATTTATAAAAACCGATTTTATAAAGCTTGGTCAGGCTTTAAAGCTTTCGGGGATCGCAGGAAGCGGAACAGATGCAAAATTTTTAATATCCGACGGCCTGGTATGTGTAGACGGAAAAGTAGAGACTCGCAGGGGAAGAAAGCTTTTTGGCCGGGAAGTGGTGACATTCGAAGATAATTCATTTAAAATAGTGAATATATCAGATGAAAAAGACAGGTAGAAAATGTGTATATCGAATCAATCGAACTTAAGGATTTCAGAAATTATGATTATCTGAGTATAGATCTTGATGAAAAAGTGAATCTCCTGTATGGGGATAATGCCCAGGGAAAGACTAATATATTAGAGGCAGTATGTCTTGCATCTACAGCCAGATCCCACAGGGGGGCAAAGGATGATGAGCTTATAAGGCTGGATGATCTTCGTGATGTTGTTTCAGACAGGGATGCGCATATAAAGCTTATAGTAAAAAAGGAATTTTCACGTGACCGCATCGATATACATTTAAAGAAAAACAGATCAAAAGGTATTGCCCTTAATGGTATACCGGTAAAAAGAGCTGCGGATATCTTCGGTATCCTGCAGATAGTTTTTTTCTGTCCGGAAGATCTTGATATCATCAGAAGAGGACCGGGTGTAAGAAGACATTTTCTTGATATGGATATAAGCAGAATAAATTCTCTTTATCTTAATCATCTTTTAGGTTATAATAAAGTTTTGGAATCAAGGAATAAGCTTCTGAAAAAGATCAGTTTTCAAAAAAAAGAGGGAGATATAAAAACCCTGGATATTTTAGATGATCAACTGGTCTCTTTAGGAGATCAGGTAATCTCTGAAAGAAGAAAATATCTCAGAAAGCTTAATATACTTATTTCCGGGATACATAAAGATCTATCAGGAAAAGGGGAACAGGCAGAACTGGTTTATGAACCCCGTACAAAAGAAGAAGATTTT
Organism: uncultured Lachnospiraceae bacterium; assembly: GCA_902784025.1. GTDB lineage: Bacteria > Bacillota > Clostridia > Lachnospirales > Lachnospiraceae > UBA4285. The sequence goes on along the minus strand of CACZTF010000029.1, from coordinate 5,422 downwards.
CCAAAAGAATTATCAAGACAGAGACAAAATGATCTGAGATCCGGTCAGACAAATACCGGCCCGCACAGGGACGATTTTATTTTTTTAGTAAATGGTGCAGATGTTAAAAAGTTCGGTTCACAGGGACAAAAAAGAACAGCTGCTTTATCTTTAAAACTGGCCCAGATCGATATAGCAAAAAAAATGACAGGAGAACTGCCGGTGCTTTTGCTGGATGATGTCCTGTCAGAACTGGATTTTAAAAGACAAAGTTTTTTATTGGAAAGAATAGGTAATATGCAGACTATCATTACCTGCACAGGCCGCGACAGTCTGATAAAACAGGAATTTAATGTGGATAAGATCTTTAAGGTAAGTAAAGGAAAAGTATTTGAAGAATATTAGAGAATGATTTTTCTTTGTGATAAAGGTTTTTAAAAGGAGATAAAGAGTTGGCAAAGAAGCAGGAATACGGCGGAGACCAGATACAAGTCCTGGAGGGTCTTGAAGCCGTAAGAAAAAGACCGGGTATGTATATAGGAACTACATCGTCAAGAGGTCTTCATCACCTTGTTTATGAAATAGTCGATAATGCGGTGGATGAGGCTCTTGCCGGTTTTTGTGATACGGTAAATGTGATCATTCACAAGGATAATTCCATAACTGTTACGGATAACGGGCGAGGTGTACCGGTGGATATAAACCACAAAACCGGACGTCCTGCCATAGAGGTGGTCTACACGGTGCTTCATGCCGGCGGAAAGTTCGGAGGCGGCGGATATAAAGTGTCCGGCGGTCTTCACGGCGTTGGCGCTTCCGTGGTAAATGCCCTTTCAGGGAAGATGAAGGTTGTGGTCAAGCGTGGCGGAAAGATTCATGAGCAGACCTACGAAAAGGGAAAGATAACCTCTGAGCTGACGGTTACCGGGGAATGTGATGAAAATGATACGGGAACCAGCGTGACATTTTTACCGGATAAGGAGATCTTTAAGGAAACCCTTATCTATGATTTTGATGTTCTTAAAAACAGGCTGCGGGAAATGGCTTTTCTTACAAAGGGACTAAAGATAGTTCTTACGGATGAGAGGACATTTGAAGAGATAGAGAAGCAGAAGGAAAAAGAGAAGCAGTTACACGGGGGTGTGGATTATTCCGAGTGGGAAGAGAAAACGGGGGAAGAAGAGTTTTCCGGGACTGCCGAAGAGCATGCTGAAGATGATAAAACAGAAGAAAAGAAGGATGCTGACAGTGATCCTTCCAAAGCAGAAGCAGATGATGCAGACATTGAAAACGAAGAAGCTGCCGATGAACCTGAAGAATTAAGGCAGGAAATCTTCCACTACGAAGGCGGTATAAAGGAATTTGTCCGGTACTTAAACAAAACAAAAACCCCTGAATACGAAGAGGTTGTTTATTGCGAGGGCGTAAAAGATAAGGTATCCGTAGAAGTGGCATTCCAGCATAATGACGGATTTTCCGATATAGTGGAGTGTTTTGCAAATAATATAAACACCCCCGAGGGCGGAATGCACCTTACAGGCTTTAAAAACGCCCTGACAAAAACATTTAACGATTATGCAAAGAAAAATAAGGTCATAAAGGATAACGATCCGGCACTTTCCGGTGAGGATATCAGGGAAGGTCTTGCAGCGATCGTAAGCGTTAAGATAGAAAATCCCCAGTTTGAAGGCCAGACCAAGCAGAAACTGGGAAATGCGGAAGCAAGGAGCGCGGTGGATTCCATAGTTTCTGAACAACTCACCTATTTTCTGGAGCAGAACCCGGCGGTTGCCAGGAAGATCTGCGAAAAAGCGATACTTGCCCAGAGAGCAAGGGAGGCAGCCAGAAAAGCCAGGGATCTTACAAGAAGGAAAAATGTCCTTGAAGGCGGAGGCCTGCCGGGTAAACTGGCAGACTGTTCCGATAAGGATCCTTCAAAATGCGAGATATTCATCGTAGAGGGTGATTCCGCGGGTGGTTCCGCAAAAAAAGCGAGGACCAGAACGACACAGGCTATCTTACCTCTCAGAGGAAAGATCCTTAACGTGGAAAAGACCCGTCCCGAGAAAGCGCTTGAAAATGAAGAGATACGTTCCATGATAACCGCATTCGGTACCGGTATACATGGTGAGTTTGATATAGAAAAACTAAGATATGACAAGATAATAATCATGACCGATGCGGACGTGGACGGAGCACATATAGCCACGCTGCTCCTTACGTTTTTTTACAGGTTCATGCCTGAGCTTGTAAAATCCGGACATGTGTATCTTGCCCAGCCTCCTCTCTTTAAGATAGAGAAGAATAAAAAGGTATGGTATGCATACTCAGATGATGAGCTGAATTCCATCATAGAAGATATAGGAAGGGATCAGAACAATAAAGTGCAGCGTTATAAAGGTCTCGGAGAGATGGATGCAGACCAGCTTTGGGAAACGACTATGGATCCCGAAAAGAGGATCCTGCTCAGAGTGGATATGAACGAGTCTTCGGAAGCTGAAGTAGATATAACTTTCTCAACACTTATGGGAGACCAGGTAGAACCCAGAAGAGAATTTATTGAGGCCAATGCAAAATACGCCAAGAATCTTGATATCTAAGCGTATACCGAACGGCTGCAGATATCCAATAACTTTAATATAAGGAATAAAAACATGGATGAACATGCATTTGATAAAATAAATGATGTGGATATGAAAAAGACCATGGAGAGCTATTACATAGAGTATGCCATGAGCGTTATCGCGGCAAGAGCTCTTCCTGATGTAAGAGATGGTCTCAAGCCTGTCCAGAGGCGTATCCTGTACGCTATGACGGAACTGGGAAATACACCTGATAAGCCACACAGAAAATGTGCACGTATAGTTGGTGACACCATGGGTAAGTATCATCCCCATGGTGATTCATCTATATATGAAGCACTGGTAAAGCTTGCCCAGGACTTTTCCACCCGTTATCCCCTTGTGGACGGTCACGGAAATTTCGGTTCCGTGGATGGTGACGGAGCTGCCGCCATGCGATATACGGAGGCCAGACTCAGCAAGATATCCATGGAACTGCTCTCGGATATAAATAAGGACACGGTGGATTTCGGACCCAACTTTGATGAGTCTGAAAAAGAACCCCTTGTACTGCCTTCCCGTTACCCGAATCTTCTCGTAAACGGCACAAGCGGTATCGCAGTGGGTATGGCCACCAATATACCTCCCCATAATCTCCGGGAAGTGATAGAAGCTGTGGTACGTATCATAGACAATATAGTTGAAAATGATTCGGACACGGACATAGAAGAACTTATGGAGATCATCAAAGGTCCGGATTTTCCCACAGGAGCACAGATACTGGGAAGATCCGGAATAAGCGAAGCATACAGGACCGGACGCGGCAAGGTACGCGTCAGGGCAGTCACGGATATAGAGATGATGGAAAACGGGAAAAGCCGCATCGTGGTGACAGAGCTTCCTTATATGGTCAATAAAGCGCGGCTTATAGAGAAAATGGCCGATCTAGTAAAAGAAAAGCGGATCGACGGGATCACGGAATTGCGGGATGAGTCTGACAGGAACGGAATGCGTATAGTCATAGAACTCAGGCGCGATGTAAATGCAAATGTGATACTTAACCAGCTTTACAAGCATACACAGCTTCAGGATACATTTGGCGTGATAATGCTGGCACGGGTGGATAACGAGCCTAAGGTACTTAATCTTAAGGAGATGCTCAAGTTATATTTAAAGCATCAGGAAGAAGTCGTTACCCGCAGGACAAAGTATGACCTGAATAAGGCCCAGGAAAGAGCCCACATTTTAGAAGGTCTTATCATAGCTCTCGATAATATTGACAGGGTTATACAGATAATCCGGGGCTCCCAGACGGTTGTGGAAGCAAAGGAAGGTCTTATTAAGGAATTCAGTCTTTCCGATGCCCAGGCCCAGGCTATCGTAGACATGCGTTTACGTGTACTCACAGGGCTGGAGCGTGAAAAACTCGAGGATGAGTTAAAGGAACTTCTTGAAAAGATAAAAGGTTTTAAAGCAATACTTGCTGACAGAAAGCTTCTGTTAAATGTAATAAAAGAAGAGATCGTGCTCATAGCCGAGAAATACGGGGATGACAGAAGAAGTTCCATCGGCTTTGACGAGTATGATCTTACGGATGAAGATCTTATTCCCGATGAACCGGTGGTAATATCCAGGACAAATCTGGGATATATTAAGAGACAGGCTCCGGATAACTTTAAAGCCCAAAAAAGAGGCGGTAAGGGTATCAAGGGTATGCAGACGATAGAAGAGGATTACATTGAAGATCTCTTCATGACAACTACCCATAAAGCCTTAACGTTCTTTACCAATATGGGCAGGGCTTATAAGCTCAAGGGTTATGAGATACCGGAAAGCAGCAGGACTTCCAGGGGTACTGCGATAGTCAATCTTTTGCAGCTCCAGCCTGAAGAAAAGATAACGGCCATAATCCCCATAGACCTGAAAAACCTGAATGATGATGATTACCTTTTTATGGCTACAAAAAAGGGTATAGTAAAAAAGACTGCCCTGAAGAGCTTTGCGAACATTAGAAAGGTTGGTATACAGGCCATCACGCTCCGTGAAGACGATGAGCTGATAGGAGTTAAGGTCACTGACGGTGAAAAGAATATCGCTCTTATTTCAGCAGACGGTCTCAGCATATGTTTCAAAGAATCAGATGTCCGCGACATGGGAAGAGGAGCCATGGGCGTTAAAGGAATGACTCTGAAGGGAAATGATGAGATCGTAAGTATGCAGATATTCCCTCACAAAGATGAAAACGGGATATCTTCGGATACATTGCTTTATGTTTCGGAAAACGGTATAGGAAAGCGTACCGGCATAAATGAATATAAGGTGCAGAACCGTGGCGGAAAGGGACTCATCTGTTATAAAGTAAATGAACGGAGCGGAAAACTCATTGGCGCCAAGATGGTACATGACGATAATGAGATAATGCTCATCACTACCGAAGGGATAATAATCAGGCTTTCGGTGGGAGAGATTCCTGTTTCGGGACGTTCAACAACAGGAGTAAAACTGATCAATCTTGATGAAGGAGTCAGTGTTGCGACACTTGCCAAGATGAAGAATATCGATGGCGACAGTGAAAGCGAAGCGCCGGAAGAAGAGGAAAGTTAATAAAAAGATAATTCAGAAAGCAGTTTTTGATAAACCGGAAAACGTTCTTATAATTAATGAAAAGCATGATCGCCGGAGATCATATACATTTAATCAGTGTAAAGAGTAAGGCCGGTCAATATATATATAAACGTATTGATATATATTTGTATAAAATGTATAATTACGAAAGTGTGAAAAAATCAAAACGGAGGAGTTTTTAAAATGGCAGATCAGAATATCATCGTATGCAGGACAGCGGACGGAGATTTGGTAAAGTATGATTCTTATGCACAGGC